>CAYUHO010000156.1:0-3927 GCA_964444445.1 uncultured Piscirickettsiaceae bacterium
CCTGGTGATTTTTTAGGTATAATACCGTTTTTTAGGTGCTTGAATAGCGATATTTAAGTTAAACGGGAAATTCGTACCATTATCATAATGAAATCGAATGCTGCCCCCGCAACGGTGATAGAGAAAAACTAACGACTTACCATTGAGATTTTATTCTTGAGAAGGTGTTAGTAAATTGCTCTTAAGCCCGGATACCGGCCTGAAAAAACGCACAACTTGTGCAAAACCGATTGCGGTGGGCAATACGGAGATAAGCTAACTGATTCATTCAAACTAATTTATCTATACAGGTTGAGACTACCTGTCCGTTTGCCTTTGTAATTCATAACTTTACAAAGGATTAAAATGAAATTTTCGAAACTATCAACCGCTATTCTCTTAGCGATATCATCAACACAGGCTTTATCGACTGAAACCAAACTTGAACAGCTTGTGGTAACGGCAAACAATACCACTCAAACCTTACACTCTGTCACCTCTAATACGATTGTCATTACCAAAGAGGATATTGAGACTAAACAATATCAAACAATGACAGATGCCTTAAAAAATGTGGCGGGTATTGTCATTAAAGACTCTGGCGGACTGGGTAAAGCAACCTCATTTTTTATGAGAGGTGATGCAACAGGACATATATTGGTTTTACTAGATGGCGTGGATTTAACCGATGCCGCAGGTACGGGTGGAGCACACATTGAAACCATTTCTCTTTCAAACGTCGAACGAATTGAAATTATTAAAGGTGCTCAATCAGGTGTTTGGGGTGCAAATGCAACCGCTGGTGTAATTAATATTATCACAAAATCAAGTGGTCACCATGCACAAGTAAACCTTGAAGTAGGTTCACATGGTTCTAAAAAAATCGCAACCACCTTAGGTGCAGCCAATGAGAAAATTGATTTTTCGATTAATTTATCAAGTTTTACAACCAATGGTTATTCGGCAGTTAGAGCCGTAAATACCGCTCACGAAAAATTTGAAAAAGACGGCTATAGTGAAACCGATGTTTCCTTTAAACTAGGCATTAACCTAGCTAAAAACCATCGCTTACAGACTTACATTAAAAACCAAACAGGACAAAATGAATTTGATGGTACAACAGGCGCACCTTCTTATTTACCTGCACCTGATGATACAGTTGCAACAAACAGCTATTCTCAAACAATCAAAAAATTAGACTACTTATATTCAAATGATGCACTAAGTGCAAAACTATACATCAGTGACCATCAACTTGATAATAGCTACCCTATTTACTTTAGTGAATACAAAGGCAACATTCGTGAACTAGGTGCACAAGTTGGTTATCGTTATAACCAAACCGACAACCTTAGTTTACTAGCCTCTAAAAAAACGCTTGATAACACAGACACAACTTACGAAAACAACGGTTTCGCATTAACCAATACCAACCAATTTAACAACAAAAAACTCATTTTGACCCAATCAATTCGTCATGATCAATTTGATAAGTTTGAAAATGCAACCACAGGTAAACTAGGTATCAAAAACTACTTTACCAATCAGTTTTTTATCAGTGCCAACTATGCAACTGCATACAATGCCCCCTTACTATCACAACTTTCAAGACCCAATCCATCAGAACTCGTTCCTGAAAAAACTCAAAGTTACGACCTGAGCATAGGATTAAATGGTTTTGAACTCAGCTACTTCCATAGCCAAACAGATGACTTAATTGAATATGTTTACCAACCTTGGCCAACACCCTACTACTACAAAAATGCCGATAAAGAAGTCATTTTTGAAGGGATTGAAGCCAGCTACTCACAAAACCTAAATGCGATTGATACTGACATAAATATCAACGCCACTTGGTTGTCTGCCAAAAATGAAGACGGAAAATTTCTAAGCTACCGCCCAGAAAACACCGCTGCCATTAATCTTGACTACCATGGGTTTTCTAAAACACACCTAGCACTCGAAACACGCTATACAGGAACTCAATATTCTGCAGATGATAAACAAGGCGTACAACTAGGTGAATACTTTGTAACCGACATCAAAGCAAACTACACCATTAGCCCAACGCTTAGATTATACGGCAGAATCACTAACCTATTTGACGACAACTACACAACCAGTATCACTAGTTCAACAGGTACAAACGCTAACTACGTCTACTCAAACGGTGGTCGCCAATTCTTTATCGGTGTTCAAGGAAAAATGTAAGTATTTATTAAAATTAACATTTTGTTCATTAAATCTTGCCCTAAAATTATTAACTTATTTTAGGACGAGACACTTCTTTTTTTCTTACTGCCTGTTTTTAAAGGCTAAATATACAAATACACTTATAATACTCTTAATCAACATTATTCAAAGTAAATTCAAATGCCTAACAGCAAAAAATACTGCAGATGTATTTGAGCCTCAATACCAAGACCATAAAGATATTGTGGTTGAGTTAATCCAAAAAAGGACCAGCTATATTGATGAATTATCAGAACAATTTATTAGAATTTTACTGATTTTTTTTAAAAAAACTTAATGTCATTACTTCCCAACCCATTGTGAGAAAACACACAACAAACAAGGTAAATACACATGTCAAACGATACTCAAATCCAAATATTTGAAAGCAAAGATGGAAAAATCCAGCTTGATGTTTCCTTGTCTGATGAAACCGTTTGGTTGTCTCAGGAGCAAATGTCTGATCTGTTTGGTACAAAAAGACCTGCTATAACTAAGCATCTTAGTAATATTTATAAAAGTGCTGAATTAGAAGAATTAAGCACATGTTCCATTTTGGAACATATGGCTAGCCATGGGCAGCGTTACAACACCAAACTCTATAATTTAGACGCTATTATTTCTGTAGGTTACCGAGTTAATTCTACTCGTGCAACTCAATTTCGCCAGTGGGCTACATCTGTACTTAAGAGGCATTTAGTTACTGGTTACACTTTAAACCAAAAACGCTTACAAGAACGTGGTATTGAATTTAATCAGGCGGTTCAGTTGTTGTCGCAAACCTTGGTTAATCAGCAATTAGTTTCCATGGAAGGTGGTGCTGTGGTGTCGGTTATTGGTGATTACGCTCGTAGTTGGAGTTTGTTACAGGCATATGATAAGCAAAGCCTTGCTGAAAATTCAACCCAACAATCTGATATGCAGGCGTTGCTTCTAAAAGATGTGTTAAATGCTATTACGCAGTTAAAAACGGAGTTAATCACTAAAGGCGAAGCAACTAATTTATTTGGTCAGTTGCGTGGTGATGGTTTGGAATCAGCCATTGCAACGATTGAACAGGGTTTTGGAGACGAATTATTTTATCCGAACATTGCTAGCCGTGCCGCTCATTTGTTGTATTTTGTGATTAAAAACCATCCTTTAGCGGATGGAAATAAACGCTCTGGCTCGTTTTTGTTTTTATGGTATTTGCGTTTAAATCAGCATTTTTTAGCGAAACCTGTCGAGCAGTTAATTAATGATAATACACTTGTAGCTCTGGCATTGTTGGTGGCAGAAAGTAAGCCTGATCAAAAGGAACTTATTATTCGCTTGATTGAGCATTTTATTGTACTGAAAGAGCCTACTGAATAATTTTTGAAAACCAACTAGCCTAGTTTTAGTTAGGAATATGAGATTTAGTTAAGGAGGCACTGAATCACTAAAAGAAGAATTAAGCGGAGAAAAAATTGCTCTTATTTACTTTGAAATGAGGGCTGTTTTAGCCAGCTTAAAATTTCTTTAGTTGTTTAAGACTTCCTTAATATAATTACACTTATAATATTCTTAGAGACCTTTGCACAACCTAGGGTCGAGCTAAAAATGAGATGAAATTTTACTGATTAAGGCGGGAAACGCAGTTAATAGCTAGCTATTGACAAGTTTTCCAACGAAAAACAGTGAAATTTCAGCCATTTTTAGCCGACTTTAGGTTGTGCAAAGGTCTCTCTTAATCAA
>CAYUHO010000157.1:0-3910 GCA_964444445.1 uncultured Piscirickettsiaceae bacterium
ATATCAATTTTTTCAAGTCGTTTTTCAAGTGCTTGACAATAAAATGGCAGGCGTTTAAACCATTTATCAGGCGTTGTTCGCACAAAATCTTTACTAATCAAACTGTCTAGTTGTTGCTTAATGTCCGCAATCGATGCAAGACAACGTGGGTTAATTTTGCCCTTTACTTGCTTGGCAACCTTTTGATGCCCCGTTAAAATACAATTGACCTGTTTGGCAATTTCTTGCGCTTCAGAAACCCAGTTTTCTTTTACTTTATCGAGTATGTTTTCATAGTCAGCTTGTTTGCGAATTTGTTGTGGTTCTTTTACAAGATTGCCCAACGCCCTATCAATAATTTGTTGAGTTAAATCTTGGCAGGTTCCGTAGGGTGCATAACAAAGGCAGGCTTTTTGCATGGGAAGCTTGTTTTTTAAGTATTTAACCTTGTCTGCAAGATTATTGGCTATTAATTTTAAAACTGCCTTACCATGCTGAATTTCAGCTAATTCTTCATCACCAATTAAAGTAATTTCAATCGCATCATTGCTAATTTGTAAACGTGGATAACCGACCATTTCTCCCGTTTTAGACTTGATGGTTTGCTGTTGTTTTAAATCTCCAAAACCCCAGTGTTCAACCTTTTTAGTATGCTGCTTTTGTTGTTTTTGGGTTTGTCTAATTTGCTTTTCAACTAGGTGTTGATAATCTTGTTTTAGTTTTTCTAAGTCTGATTCTTCTGCCAAAATTTTGTAATTGTGATCTTCAAGCTGATAAAACGGCAGTAGGTGTTCGGGTAAAGCTACCGACCCAAAATCAGTTGCCGAAATTTTATTGCTTGCCTTACGATTAAGCCTTTGTACCAGTTGGGTAACAAAACTGTCTTTTTTATCCGCTGACATTTCCTCATTCACCAAATCAACATATTGCGGAACGGGAACAAATTGCTTTCTAAGTTGTTTGGGTAGCGCTTTAATATAAAAAGCAATTTTCTCTTTTATAAGCCCTGGTGTAAGCCATTCAAAGTCCGACTCCTTTAATAGGTTAAGCGAGCTTAAGGGAACTTTTACCACTAAACCATCTTGTTTTTTACCAGGTTCAAAACAGTAATCGACCGCAATGTTTATATTATTTTTAATTTGAATTTGGTTTGGAAAGTTCAAATCTAAATTGCTATTTACATTCTGTTTTAACAAAAAGGATTGGCTAAACTTCAAACTTTCAATCAACTGCGGATTGGTTTTTTCTGTCTTTTTCACCCACTTTTCTAAGCCTGGAACACTGTAGATGTTTTGCGGTATTTTATCCTCAAAAAAAGCATACAAGGCTTCATCATCAATCAAGAAATCTGGACGACGAAGCTTAGCTTCAAACGTTTTTATTTCTTGAATCATTTTTTGATTATGAACAAAAAACTCAAGCTTGCTTTTCATCTCCCCCATCACTAAGGCAAAACGTAGAAAAATCTTGTGCGACTCCACTGTATTAACACGTCCATAGTTACAACGACGTTTCGTTACAACGGGTAACCCATAAAGTGAAATCGATTCGTATGCACTCACCTGCCCCGCATTTTTTTGCCAGTGGGCATCAGCATAACTGTGTTTTAACAGATGCGGAGCAATGGCTTCAACCCAACGCACATCAATCTCAGCATTATTTCGGGCGTAGAGCTTAGTGGTTTCGACAAGTTCGGCTGACAAAAACCACTTTGGTTTTTTCTTAAACATTACTGAACTTGGGTGAATAAATAATTTAGTATTACGTGCACCCTGATAGCTTTTATCATCATTTCTAGTGGCAATATTTCCCAACAAACCTGCCATCAAGGAACGGTGAACCGCAATTGAATGAAGATCCGAAAGTTGCTCCTTGACCTCTCTCTTATCCTTGTCAATCTTGCTATTGTTATCAAAATTGTCATGAGTGATAGCCTTCGGCACAATCTCTTCATATAAATGCAATTCGCCTACCTTGATGCCTGAACGTTTTAAGCTTTGTTTTAGTTGCATAAAAAGTTCATGCCATTCTTTCATTCTTAAATAAGACAAAAAATTAGTTTTGCACAGTTTACGTAATTTATTTTGAGTAAGGTGCTGGCGTTGATATTCATAAAATCGCCAAAGATTTAACAGAAAAAGAAAGTCAGAACGACTATCTTCAAACTGTTTATGCGCTTTACTTGCAGCTTGTCGATTCGCTTCATTCACCACCCTTGGGTCTTGAATGCTTAAAAAAGCAGCAATGATCAAAACTTCTGCTAGAACGCCATTTTCATCACCTGCCATAACCATTTTAGAAATTCTTGGTTCAAGTGGTAATTTGGCAAGTTTTCGCCCCTCATTGGTTAGCTTACGGCTTTCATTAAGCGCGCCCAGTTCTTGCAATTGTCTAAAACCATCATTCACTGCTTTATCTTCTGGCGGTTCAATAAAGGGGAAGTGTTTAACCGAACCAAGTTTCATCACATTCATTTGTAAAATAATCGAAGCGAGAGAAGTTCTGTGTATTTCTGGCGGCGTAAATTCTGGACGACTGTTAAAATCTTCTTCATCATACAAACGCACACAAATACCTGAAGAGACACGACCACAACGCCCAGCTCTTTGATTTGCAGAGGCCTGTGAAATTTTTTCAATTGGCAATCGCTGTACTTTT
Organism: uncultured Piscirickettsiaceae bacterium; assembly: GCA_964444445.1. Classification (GTDB taxonomy): domain Bacteria; phylum Pseudomonadota; class Gammaproteobacteria; order Thiomicrospirales; family Thiomicrospiraceae; genus Hydrogenovibrio. The sequence continues at coordinate 2,638 of CAYUHO010000157.1, forward strand.
GAACGTACACTATAACGACTAATTCTAACTTGACCAGGGTCGATCACAAACCTAATCCCAGGTATAGTCAGTGAGGTTTCTGCTACGTTGGTGGACAAAATGATACGACGCTTTGTCGAAGTTTTAAACACTTTGTTTTGCTCAGCCATCGTAAGCCGAGCATAAAGTGGGACAACTTCACTATTCTTTAACTTATGTTTGCGTAGCGCCTCTGCAGCTTCTTTAATGTCCCTTTCTCCAACCAAAAAGACCAGGACATCACCAAAGGGGTCAACCTTATCAAATTCATCTAACGCATGTACAATCCCTGTAGGAATGTCTTGCTCAAATGTGTTGCCTTCATCATCTTCAAATGAGCTTAATGGATGATATCGCATTTCAACAGGATAGGTTCTACCGCTTACTTCCACAACGGGTGCATTGTTAAAATGTTTTGAAAATCGTTCCGTATCAATGGTGGCTGAAGTGATGATTAGCTTTAAGTCTTTCCGTTTTTGCAGAATCTTTTTTAAAATACCCAACAAAAAGTCGATATTGATAGAGCGTTCATGAGCTTCGTCAATAATGATGGTGTCATAACGATTAAGAAAAGGGTCGTTTTGAACCTCTGCCAATAATATCCCATCTGTCATAACCTTAATCAGGGTATCTTCTTTCCCTAAATCATGGAAACGAACCTGATAGCCTACCAACGTCCCTAAGGGAGAATTTAACTCATCTGCAATCCGTTCGGAAACACTGCGAGCTGCCAGTCGCCTTGGTTGTGTACAACCAATTTTGCCAAAAACACCACGCCCGGCTTCTAAACAAATTTTAGGAATCTGAGTTGTTTTACCTGAACCCGTTTCACCTGCAATCACAACCACTTGATTTTGTTTAATTAATTCAAGTAACTCTTCACGCCTTTTAGAAACAGGTAGGTTATCATCATAAGAAATCTCAGGTACGCGTGCTTTGTTTTCAGCCACTTTCGTTAAGGAAGCGGTCATTTTCTCTAGAAACTTACCCCCCCCCTGGTGATTTTTTTCTAAATTCGCAACTTCATCATCCGTTTTCAAAGAAAACTGTTCAAACTGACGTTTTAGATAAAACCTATCCTTAGCAAGCAGATTTTCGAGTGCTTGATTAATCGATTGAAGTGTATTTAGAGAGTGTGGTTCGGACATAAGTCTTGAATTCGCATCATAATCGCAATTAATTTAGCCTGAACTTTGTTGATTTTATTTTTTTATGTCAGACTGCTAGGAAAAATTTTTAGAATAAATCTCCTAAA
>CAYUHO010000158.1:0-3907 GCA_964444445.1 uncultured Piscirickettsiaceae bacterium
TGCGGTTGCTAAGTGGAGCAAATCTGGAAATCTCAGTTCAGGTAGTCACTGAAAACTGACTATTGATGCCAAAAAGGCGTACCCACAACTGGAGTTGATGGTTGGGCTAGTTCCTTTTTCTGCATCAAGCCTGCTTTTTGTGCAGAAATACCTGCATTAACAGCTTCTTTAAATGCCTTAGCCATTAAAACAGGTTTTTCGGCAAGTGCAATGGCTGAATTTAACAACACGCCATCATAACCTAGCTCTAATGCTTGCACAGCATCTGATGGTTTACCAATACCCGCATCAACAAGTAAGTTAATATTAGGAAATCGTTTTCTAATCACTTTTAAGTTATAAGGATTCATTAAGCCTTTACCCGAACCGATTGGCGAACCCCAAGGCATTAAAACAGAACAACCTAAATCAACTAATTTACTTGCAACCACCAAGTCATCCGTTGTATATGGAAAAACTTCAAAACCCTCTTTTATCAGTATTTCAGTTGCTTTTAATAACTCAAAAGGATCTGGCTGTAAATTATAGCTGTCACCAATAACCTCAAGCTTAATCCAATTAGTATCAAAAACTTCTCTTGCCATCATTGCTGTTGTTATCGCTTCTTTTGCAGAATGGCAACCTGCTGTATTCGGTAGAACATTAACCTTTAAATCTTTAATTATCTGCCAAAAATTTTGTCCAGCTTTATCTCCTGCTGCCTGTCTTCGTAAAGAAACGGTTACAATCTCAGCACCAGATTCCTTAATAGAATCTGCCATTATTTGTGGTGAAGGATAAAGTGCTGAACCAATAACTAAACGACTATTAACCTGTTTTCCCGCAATGTTCCACGTGAAACTTTCCATTTACCCTCCTTGCATTGGTGCAACAATATCCACACAATCATTCTCTTGAACCAGGGTTTGTTGATAATCTGTTCGGGCAACAAAAGTTTCATTCACCGCAATGGCTAATAATTCACAACGATAACCTTGTTGCTTTAAAACTTCTTGTACATTAAATCCTGCTAAAACTTGCACAGGCTCACCATTTACTAATATATTTATTTTTTTACTCATTTGTTATCTCTCTAATTGCATCTACTACTAACGCTGGGGCTAAAAGGTAGCCATGTCGATACAAACCATTAATAGTAATGCATTTCTTATTTTTGCGGATAATCGGCAAGTTATCTACCAAAGCAGGTCGGCAGTTAGTCATCATTTTAATAATTCTTGCCTCTCCAAAAGCTGGATGAACCGTATAAACAGCGGATAACAATTCTAAACTAGAACGTACTGACATTGGGCTTTTATCTTCGCTTTCAATTTCCGTTGCGCCCACCACATAACGATTGTTTTTTCGTGGCACAATATAAATTTTATAACGAGGATGTTGCAAACGTACTGGACGTGTTATTTTAACATCAGGTGCATCTAACCAAAATACCTCGCCTCTTACGCCACGAAGATTTTTAAGTTGTTTTTTAGCTCCCAAACCTCGGGTATCAAAAACCCAATCAAACTCGTATTGCTGATTATTTTTATCATAGACACCCCCCCCTGGTGAAATTTTACTAATTTTAAGTTCTGTCAACCAAGTAACCTGTGGATGATGATACAAATAGTCGGTAGATGCTTGCATAAATTGTTGCGTATCTATTTGACCTTCATTTTGAATATAAAAGCCCTGTTGATGATTAGATAACTCCGGTTCTAATTTACTAATTGCGGTCGAATCTAGTGTTGTAATTTCTCCCTTTACGGCTATTTTATGTCGAATACTACTGATAAACTGTTGTAACTCTGCAAAATCTTGTGGATGGGATAGAATTAAACTGCCTTTAAATTGAAACGCATCTTCAACCCCTATTTGCTTTAATAGCCTTGGCCATAATTCGATTGAACGTTTACCAAGTTCGGCAATAATCGATTCTGCTGTTTCCAATTCAGAATAAGGAGCAAGCATACCCGCAGCGGTCATTGCCGCAGCTTTATTTCCCTCGCTTGTATCTTCATCAAATAGAGTTATTTGGTAACCTTGTTTGATTAAATTTAAAGCGAGGATTCGACCAACCAAACCCGCTCCAACAATGGCTATTTTTATCGGCTTTGCTTTCGATTTTGTTTTCGGTTTTTTTTTCATTAAGGTACAGTGATATCTCTTTGAGTGATATCAACGATATTAACATAGATTTCGCCACCCTGATCTTTAAAGCTTTCTGACATTTCATCCATACCCTGCTGAATTGCGTCATCGGTATTTAAGCCATTTTCATCCGCATAATCTCGAACATCTTGTGAGATTTTCATTGAACAAAATTTAGGCCCACACATTGAACAAAAATGAGCAACTTTAGCCGCTTCTCTTGGCAGGGTTTCATCATGATATTCCCGTGCTTTATCTGGGTCAAGCCCAAGGTTAAACTGGTCAATCCAACGGAATTCAAATCTTGCCAAAGATAAGGCATCATCTCGGCATCTTGCCCCAGGATGTCCTTTTGCTAAATCTGCCGCATGTGCCGCAAGCTTATAGGTAATTAACCCCTCTTTCACATCATCACGATTAGGTAAACCTAAATGTTCTTTTGGTGTAACGTAACATAACATGGCACAACCATACCAACCAATCATAGCCGCGCCAATCCCTGAAGTAATATGATCATATCCTGGGGCAATATCAGTGGTTAAAGGGCCTAAAGTATAAAAAGGTGCTTCATGACAGTGTTCTAATTGTAAATCCATATTTTCTTTAATCATGTGCATGGGGACATGCCCTGGCCCTTCAATAATAACTTGTACATCATGTTTCCAAGCAATTTTAGTCAACTCCCCAAGCGTTTTTAATTCTGCAAACTGCGCGGCATCATTTGCATCTGCAACCGAACCAGGTCTTAAACCATCGCCTAGTGAAAAAGCCACATCGTACTGTTTCATAATCTTGCAAATATCCTCAAAGTGAGTATAAAGAAAATTTTCTTTATGGTGAGTAATACACCACTTTGCCAAAATCGCTCCGCCACGCGAAACAATACCCGTTACTCTGTCGGTTGTCATCGGAATATAACGAAGCAAAACACCAGCATGAATTGTAAAGTAATCAACTCCCTGCTCAGCTTGCTCAATTAAAGTATCACGGAATACTTCCCAAGTTAAATCCTCCGCAATACCATTCACTTTTTCTAGCGCTTGATAAATTGGTACTGTACCAATTGGAACAGGAGAGTTACGTAAAATCCAATCTCTTGTGGTATGAATATTTTGCCCAGTTGATAAATCCATCACCGTATCACCACCCCAACGCGTTGACCAAACCATTTTTTCTACCTCTTCTGCAATAGATGACGTAGTCGCTGAATTTCCAATATTGGCATTCACTTTCACTAAAAAATTACGCCCAATAATCATCGGCTCTAATTCAGGGTGGTTAATATTACAAGGAATCACCGCACGCCCCTCAGCAACCTCTTTACGAACAAATTCAGGAGTAATAAATTCAGGCAAATTTGCACCCATGTTATCACCGCGTAATCTAAATTCTCTTTCAGGATTATTAAGATACTGTTTTGCCATCTCTCGGTTTTGGTTTTCACGAATCGCAATAAACTCCATTTCAGGGGTAATTATTCCCTTACGAGCGTAGTGTAATTGAGTTACATTTTTACCCTCCTTTGCTCGCAGTGGTATGCGAACAAGGCTAGTTGCGCCAGCAATGGCGGTTTCCATTTGTTTGTAGTTCTTATAGCCGTTGTCTTTCGGGTCAATAATACGCCCTTCATATTCCTCGACATCAGCTCGACTAATAACCCAATCCTTGCGAATCGCTTCTAAGCCTTCAGCAACATCAATGCTTTTATTTGGGTCGGTATAAGCACCAGAGGTATCGTAAACCACCACTTTATCGTCATTGGTTAGCGTTATTTCGC
>CAYUHO010000159.1:0-3884 GCA_964444445.1 uncultured Piscirickettsiaceae bacterium
TGCTCAATAAATGAACTCTTCAAAATTGAATCATTTTATCTGACGTAGGCTATAATCAAACCGAATACACTTTAACTTAGCCGCAAACCTGTTCGAAAAAGCAGGACCACTTCAGAGTGCCACAACGAAAATCCAAAGCCCTACAAGTGGGTTAAATCCGCCGACGAAACCCTCGCTTCTGTAAAGCGCTTCTGTCTCAAAACAGAGCAGACATTATGTAGCGAACTTTAGATCCGGGTGGCTAGTTCAAACTGGAGGAAATTACTCGTGGCAGGTCACGTCACACCATTATATTTTTTTAATTATTGCGGCTAAAAATAAAGCAATCGTGCCGATTTTGTTTTGACGATACACTCCGCTTGCCCTTAAATTTCTAACAGCGCTTAAAACAAAATTTGATCTTGCGCGTGTAAACTTTAACATTACTTCACGATTATTGTGTAAAAAATAATTTTTATAGGATTCAAGTGCAATAAGGTTTTGACTGTTCCAATGCCTATAACGACCGTTTAGCAATCTGTGAATTCGGGATAATTTCGCCCACACACCTGTATTATCGCCAATTTGGTTTCCATTGTGCTGACGGTAATAAAGACATGGATCAGTATCATAAAATACTTTACCACCAACCCCTGATACCAGTTGATACATTAGCCAATCATGGGCAACTATTTCAAAAAGCATGTCTGTTTGACGCGCCAGATTACAGGTGGCATGGTTGAAAATCATGGTGTTACCACCTGCAAAGTTTTCAACAAGCGCATTTTTAAATCCTGTTGGCCTCATAATTTGGCTTGAATCTCGTTCATTACCAAGCGCATGGTTTGTTACAGTTGTGCGCGCCCCATAAAGAAAAGGAACATCTGCAGCATTGCTGTCTGCAGAAATTGCTTTTTCAAGTTTGTATGGAAACCAAACGTCGTCTTGATCACAAAATGCATAATAATTTGCTGTTATTCTAGGATTCGCCAGTAATGAAAGAAAATTCGCAGCTAACCCACGCCTTGGCCCGCTTAATAGTTGTATATTTTTATTCGGAAGGGATTTCTTAAAGTTTTCAATAATTTCTAGAGTCTCATCGGTTGAACCGTCATCACTTATCCACAAAGACCAATTTGCATGGCTTTGTGATTGAATCGAGATAAGTTGTTCTTGCAAAAATTCAGCGCCATTATACGTCGCCATTAAGATTGCGATATGCGGGGTCCCGATAATATATAACCTCCTAGTTTAGTTTTTAAAACTACACTAAACTCGAAGTGTAATGAAAGCAATTTAATCCATGATTAACAGCTTTGGTAATTATTAGTTGCGGCTCCATGGGGCCCTGCGTTTTAGTTTTTTTCGATGAGAGACAATGTTTTTTTCCAGCATCAACCAGAATTCTGGCTTTAACATATTGCGCATTATTGCCCCTTGAGGGACTATAATTTTTGGTAGTTCCAAATATTTGCTTTTATTCAAAAGTCGTGGCATCAGTTCTAGGTTTAGCGCCTGAAACTTTTCTTGGATTAGATTGATTTCTGACCGTGTCATTAATGTTGTTATTTCATTAGCGTCAAAACATTCATCCAGAGTTTTTCGAATTACTTTTGCGAGATCGGGGTCAATTTCCTTGTTCCAGGGAAATAAGCGTAAGCTTAGCCAATGGGAAAGCGGATCAAAGGATACATTACTATAAACCTCTTGAAAGGAAAACTTGTCTGGTATGCCATTTATTCCACAACGTGTAAGGAAAAATCCGAAAAAGTCAGCGGAACTCTTCTGCAAATTGGAATAAGTGGCAAAGTGGATTTGCCTGTCGTCAAAGCCTTCCAGTATTTTGTTAAGGACAACATTATGGTCCAATGAAACACCGGTTGGAGGCCGGTTATTTTTTACGCGTGCTATCATGGTTTCCCAGTTGATTGGCTGGGCTGTATATCTGGTAACTTCCATAAAAATAGATTGGAGCATAGTCGCTTGGTCGCGCATCACATATAAAATTTCAACCTCGTCAAACTTTTCGACCAGAAGTGATAATTCACGAAAATTTACAGATTCAGGTTTAATTCTAGAAAAAACCTCACTGCTCAAAAAAACTGTTTGTTCTGTGTTTGCAAACTCGTCCGAAAGGGCTTTCCAAGCATTAAGTGCGTCTTGCTTTGCGTATTGGGATGTTGACGTAATATGACTGATCCATGGTGCGGTAAAGTCGTGATGTGCTTTATGTTTATGTAAACGGGGGTAATATATCGAATGCGATTTCAGTAATTTATGGTTGTTATCAAAACAATACTGCAAACTGGTGGTGCCTGTTTTGTGCGCACCAATATGGAGAATTAATTTTGACATTTTAGATTCTAGGACCCAATAAACTCGGGGTGTGAAACCGGTGATTTATTATATTCATAGCGATACTAATCTCTTGTCAGTGATCAAACAGTATTCTGTTTCTGGTTCGCTGTGGCTTAAAAGTCTTATCCTTTTGTTTTAACGATGGCCACATGGAAGAGTCATGTCTGTTTAACAATCTGGAAGTCGTACATATCTCTTTATCTATTGAATCAGCCAAATACCCGATAATCCGCTCTACCGCATGGGCTGTTGTCCCATCCAACTGCCCGGTTTCATTTTCAAAGGCGTTGGGTGTTAGATTAAGCCCGTTTAATGCATCGATCATTTCCGGTTTGCACCAATACATAGATCCTGCAGGAAAATGCAGAGGAGTACCATTGCAAGCTATTATATTAGTTGACAGCAGTTTTTCAGTTGTGGATTTGTTTTTGCCCCAAGAGTCATTTCCATGATAATAAAACGGGTCAGGCACTAGAACTGAATATTTTTTCGCCTTTAGAAAGAACTTCAGCATTTGTTTGGTACTTAATTCAGGCAGTAGACCGTTAACTAATTTGGCACGCCAATCATCTCCATTGGAAAGGTGGGGCGATTTTTTTGTATGTAATTTACATACAGCTTTGTATTGCGATAAAAATCCGGATTGTGCCAGATGAACAAACGGAAAAATATCACGCCCGATATTGGGTGTCCGCACAATATGGGCATTGGGGAATGTACCGGAGACAATTTTTTCTGCTAGAGCATCATATTTGTTCATATCCGGTAAGGTGATTATTAGGTCAAATTCTAATTCCAACACAGCCAGTCTGGTAGCAATCTGGTTCCAGATCTCGGGATAATAAACATGCACAACAATTGCGTAATCCGCTTGGCATGGCCATGGCTTAATGGGTTCTACACACCCGTCATAATACTGGGGGTTTAAATTTAAAGGCGTACACTGGCGATTTTCTGCACGTCCGTGACGAATAAAGTGAAGAAATGCCGCATCAGAATATTTTGCGATATCAGGGTTCATATTCAGATAACAATTTGGGTTAAATGTCTTGTTAGGGGTATGACCTGCGGCTTCTCCACTAATAACATAGTGTAATTCAGGAAATTGTTTCCAAAACTTGCGTAAATGCGGGTGTTCCTCACGATAGAATTTACGGTCAAAACAACCACTACTCCAAACAATAAAAGCATATCGCCATTCGCGTAGCGAAATACCTAAAATCTGAACAACACTAGATCTCAAACTTGAACGCAAAAATGAAAAATCCTTCTTTCTGCATGATAGTCTTATAAGCAGTTAAAAAAGCTCTAACGCACCAGAAACAACAGTAAGTTAAACGGTATTATTTTGTGCGACGTATTACTTTTAGTTGTTATAAGCGAAGAAGTAATTCTGCAAGTGTTGTTAGTTCGCATCGCAGAGGAATCGACTGAACGTCACCGAGCGATAATTTTGTACATGTAGTCATCGTCCCAAGCAGCGGAATGGCGGTTTTGTGGTATGCTCATTTTGGCAGGATCATTGCGCAACAGGTTTACGGCCGCGT
>CAYUHO010000160.1:0-3876 GCA_964444445.1 uncultured Piscirickettsiaceae bacterium
GATGGTACTCAAGCAATTAGCCAAGTAGAAAAAGGAATCATTTCTCAGTTGAACTAATTGTTCAGTGTGTCCTTAACCTCCAAATTCTAAATTAGGGTTTGGAGATTATGCGACTAAGCTTGTAAGTGAGCTGCTTTCTATTTCATCCGACCAATATGAACCTTGACCGATTTTGCAACCCCAGTTACGAAGTTGTTGATAGCAAATGTTGTTATCGATTCCCGTTGCAATCATTGTGGCATCTAAACTTTTTACCATTTGAATTAAAGCCTGTACCCACTGTTGACCTTGTTTAGTTTGCATTTGTGTTTTTAACCACTGTTCATCAAATTTAAATTCTTTCACCGTTAAACCTGCTAATAAATTCAAATCTAATCCCTCAGCGCCTAACTCTGTTAGAGTCAATTGAAAACCGTTTTTAGAAAGCAGTTTAAGTGTTTCAATAGATTCTGAATTTAAGTCTGTTAGTGAAGCGGATAGTTGTAGTTGGTTTTTTGACACATCAAATTTTGCGATGCTTTGCTCTAAGGTTTCAACTAATTTTTCTGGCTCAGTCAGTAGGCCTGTAATTGATGTTGTCACAACGAACTGTGGTTCTGACTGTTGCCATTGGTTTAGATAGTAGCAAGCGCTATCAAATAGCCAGTAGTTTACAGCCACTTTTTGTTTTGTATTCGCGATCAAATTCTCCCAAGTAGAAGTATCTAATTGACTTAATGAGTCTGACTGCCAGTGTGGTGTAATTGTCGCACCTGTAATTTTATTATCTGTTAGGTCTACTTGAGGTTGTACACAGGTAAACAACTCGTTATTTTCTATTGCACTGCTTAATTCTGCTTGCATTTTTTGTTGGAAATTAGCGGTGGTTTTTTTAATATCGGCATAAAAACGGAATTGTTTTCGACCATTGTTTTTGGCAAGGTAAAGTGCAGAATCTGCATTTTTCATCAGGTCAGCAGCTGTTTTTCCATCTTGTGGGTACAGGCCAACACCAATACTGGTTGAAATATCAATTTCATACCCTTCTAAGAAATACGGCAGTGAAATATTATTGATAATACGTTCGCTAATATTACTCACAGTTGCTTTATCATCATCTGAATTAGTTAATAAAACGACAAACTCATCGCCCCCTAAGCGAGCAACAATGTCATTTTCACGTACCGCTGAAACCAGCCTAGCACTTGCGTGTTTTAAGAGCTCGTCGCCAATATGATGACCAAAGTTATCGTTAACATTTTTGAAACCATCAAGGTCTAAAAATAAAAGCGTAAATTGGGTTTTAGTATCATTTGCTCGGGTTAAAATTTGACCAATAAGCTCCTTAAAGTAAGCGCGATTTGGCAAGTGAGTTAAGGCATCAAAGTGCGCTTTACGATGTAAATCAGCGGTACGTGCTTTGACTTCAGATTCAATATAATGATTGATTTCTTTTTGACGACCTGAAAACTTATTTTGTAAGTCAGCCAGTATTTTTTTCGCACTTAGCGCTTCAACTGAGGAGGATGATTTTGACTTTGCATTGCGTTGAGATGCTAGTTGCTGACGTGCTTGTACGCTTTCTCTTGTTAGGCGAACAAGACTAGTATCACTTATATTATTTAAAGCATCTTTAAGCATTTTCGATCCCTCTTTGAAACATAATAAGTGTCAAAATTTGAACACTTTATAAATAATTTATCGACTTTCACCTCAATCACAGCAAAGGCAATGCCATGTTTAATCAAATACACAAACAAACCGTAAACATTGGAACAAAATTTTCAAAAACAAGCACTAAATTGCTACTATGTGGGGCTGGCGAATTGGGTAAAGAAGTTGCAATTGAAGCGCAAAGATATGGCATAGAAGTCATTGCATTAGACAGATATGACAATGCCCCCGCGATGCAGGTCGCTGGTCGCCGATAAAAGCTGCAAAGTTGACATGTTAGATAGAGAAACGCTTAAGGACACACTGAATAACTAATGTTAAAGTGTTAAAGGGTCTGAGGTTCAGTCTGTCCCTTTAGTTGTTTTTTTGTGAAAATCACCAAGGGGGGTAAGTAGATAACGCTACCCCCCTGGTGATTTTTATTTGTTTTTGCGTTGCCAATAGGCTGCAAAAATGGAACCTGAAATATTATGCCAAATACTAAACATCGCACCGGGTAAAGCGGCAGGCGAGCTGAAATATTGCATGGCGAGGGCGACACTTAAACCAGAATTTTGCATACCAACTTCAATTGCCAAAGTCCTTGCTGTTTTATCATTGTGTCCAAATAACTTGGCTAGACCGTAACCTGAAGCTAAACCAACGAGATTGTGTAAAACAACGGCTAGGATGAGTAACCAGATGACATTGCTCAAGTTGTGGTGATTAAGCGCGACGACGATCGCAATAATCAGCACAATGGTGAACATTGAAAAGATGGGGAATATAGGCTCTATTTTTTTCAATTTTTGGTGGAAAAAGTGATTTAGTATCATGCCGATTATCACGGGTAATAGGATGAGTTTAATTAAACTCAGGAGCATTCCTATCGCAGGCACTTCTATAGACTGCCCGATATAAAGCCAAGTCAAAAGGGGCAATAAAAAAACCGCTAAAAGTGTTGATACCAATGTCATACTAACTGACAAGGCAAGATCTCCTTTTGCCAAATATGCCATTACATTAGAGGCCGTTCCGCCAGCAGTTGTGCCGACAAGCATTAGACCAACCGTGAGTTCGGTTGATAAGTTTAGGGTTTTTGCCAGTAAAAAAGCCGTTAAGGGCATGATGATAAATTGAATAGTTACCCCTAACAAAACCGCAGATTTTTGCTGCCAAACTGAACGAAAATTCTGCCAACTTAAGGTCATACCCATACTGAGCATAACCAGCATCAGCAATGGAATAATTAATGTTTTTAAGTCGCTAAAAATGAGTGGAAAGCTAAAAGCTAACCCACTAAAAATGACAACCCAAATTGGAAATAGATGTATTGAAAAGAGTTTCAAGTGACCCCCCCTTGGTGTTTTTTTGGTTTTTTAACGCTGAGTATAAAAATACCCGCTAAAATTAGAATTAAACCAATTAAATGCATAAATTCAAATGGTTCGTTGAGAATCCATATTGCTAAGAATATGGTAATAATCGGCCCTAACATTCCGACCACACCGGTTTGTGCCCCTCCAATGCGGTGTATTGCTTCTGCAATCATAAAGCTGGGAATAACCGTGCTAAAAATTGCCAGTAAGAAAATCCATAACCAAGCAAAATTGGTAACGACCAGTGCACTAATGTTAAAGAATACATAATAATACAGTAAGACAAATATACTGGAAATACTCATTGCCAAGCTTGTAAACCAAAGGCTACTTATTTTAGCGATGACTTTTTTGCTCATCAGTACATAGAGAGAGAAGCTAAAAGCAGCCAACATGACAAAAATTGTTCCCCATAGGGTTTGTTCTCCTGTGTATTTAAGCTCTTCATTAAAAACCAACCAAAGCCCTAGGTAAGCAATAAAAATGGAGAGGGTCATGCGTAAGGTAAGCGGGGTTTTAAAAAATAGAGCCCCTAAAATCGCTACCCAGATAGGATAGGTAAAAAGGGTTAATCTTTCTAGTTGCGCACTGATGTACTCTAAGCCCTTTAAATCTAACCAAGAAGAAAGAAAATAGCCGATAAAACCCAGTAGTGTAATTAAGGGTAGATAGGGATACAAGGTCGCTTTTTGAATCGGTTTGTGCTTGTTTAACCAAACTAAAATCAGTAAATAAATAGGCAGTGAGATTGCCATCCTGAGCATTAAGACACTGTCTGAATTTAAGCCTTCAGCATAGGCTAATTTGATAAAGATGGATTTAAGTGCAAATAACCCCGTGCCAATAATAGCAAGCAGTATACCTG
>CAYUHO010000161.1:0-3863 GCA_964444445.1 uncultured Piscirickettsiaceae bacterium
GATGCTGAAAACTTGGCGTTGCCATAATTTTAATCAGTTGTTAAGTGTCTCCTTATATAATATAGCACCAACAATTGCGACTAAAACAATCCCAACACCCGCCCAAATAGCGTAAACAATTCCTAAAGACATGGTTCTCAATGCCAGTGTCATAAAATAAAATGCCATTACATAACCTACCACAACAATGAGACTTGGAAAGAGTTTCGTAAATTCTTCCGTAGACTTTAGCGCACTCGTCCCTATTACTTCAAAAATAACCGCTAAAGATAAATATAGATATGACATTTAATTCTCTCCTGCTTATGGTCTGCATTCATTCAACTGCAAAATTTTCCAAATAGGCTCAACCCCATCTGGCATAGGGGCTAACCAGCCTAGTCCTCGCCAAGTGTGTTCTGGGCGATGAAAGTCTGAACCTAGTGATGCGTATAATCCATGCCGTTTTGCTCTATCTGCCATACCAATTTGTTCTGAACAAACTCTTGGTTGGCAAACCACTTCAATTGCTTTCCCGCCCGCTTGTTTAAAATCTACAATCATTTGATTAAGTTTGTTTTTAGTAATTTTATAAATATGAGGATGTGCAATAACCGCAATACCGCCAGCGTCAACAATCCACTTAACTACCTCAACTAGTTCTGGCCAAATAACAGGAGCGTATAGAGGACGGCCTTGTTTTAAGTATTTATTAAATGCTTGATTTTGGTCTTTCACAATGCCTTGTGCAATTAACTCTTGTGCAAAATGATTACGTCCGATCATACCTTCTTTTAATTTTGGCTTAATTTTATCCAGTAAACTGCCAAATCGTTTCATCGCTTTTTCATCAATCGCCTCGGCTCTTTTAAGCCGTATTTGTTGATTTCTTTCTAGCCCTGCTTGCAGTTGCTTGTTGTTAACGTCCATCTCTAAACCAACAATATGGATAGTATGTTTTTGCCATTGACAAGAAATTTCAGCTCCTGAGATGAGTTGAACCCGTGTTTGTTCAGCAAAAGGAATAGCGTTTTCATAACCCTTTGTCGTATCATGATCCGTAATTGCAAGATGAGTTACATTATGTTTTACTGCCAGTTGAATAAGCTCTTCAGGGGAAAGTGAACCATCCGATAGATTTGTGTGACAATGAAAATCGGCTTTGAAATCAGTCATTTATTTATAATTTTACTTATTACTAATATATTTAATTAATTTTACTTCATTTACGTGCAATTCCCAATTACAATAACAATTAATTAATATTCTAAATTTAAAGAAAAAAATGAAACTTTTATTTGACCTATTTCCCGTTATCCTATTTTTCATCGCATACAAACTTTATGGTATTTATACTGCCACCGCTGTTGCCATTGCAGCTTCCGTTTTACAAGTCGCCTATGTATACATCAAAAACAAAAAAGTCGAAAAAATGCATTTAATCACCTTAGGGCTTATTGTTGTCCTAGGGGGAGCAACTTTGATTTTGCAGGATGAAGCCTTTATTAAATGGAAACCAACGGTTGTTAACTGGGGCTTTGCAATTGTTTTCTTTGGTAGCCACTTTATTGGCAAAAAACCGATTATTCGCAGAATGATGGATCAAGCAATAGCATTGCCTGATCATGCTTGGAATGTACTAAGTAATATGTGGATTTTATTCTTTATTTTTTCAGGGATTGTTAATATTTACGTGGCCTACAACTATGACACGGACACTTGGGTTAACTTTAAATTATTTGGTTTAATGGGGCTGACGATTGCGTTTATCATCGCTCAAGGTTTTTACATTAGCCGATACATGCAAGATATGGAAGAAGAAAAACAAGAAAATGTCACCGATGTTGCGATAGACACGCTTTCTCAAATTGAGATGGATAGCGTTAACAGCAATGAACAACCGGTTAAACCAACTCAACCAGAATCAGATTCAAGAAAATAATAGGATTTAGATGTTTTATTCAATTTTTGCTTATGATGTAAAAAACAGCTTACCCCTTCGTACTACGGCACGCCCTGAGCATATTGCTCGCTTAAAAAAATTAAACGAACAAGGTAAACTATTATTAGCAGGCCCTAATCCTGCAATTGATAGTAATGAACCTGGTGATGCTGGTTTTACAGGCAGTTTAATTGTTGCGGAGTTTGACTCTTTACAAGAAGCAAAAAACTGGGCAAATGCAGACCCTTACCTATCAGCAGGTGTTTATGAAAAAGTAGACGTCAAGCCCTTTAAAAAAGTACTACCGTAAGATCAAATCATGTCTGATGTTACTTATCTTATTCCACAACGAAATCAAACATTAAATCTTACTGAATCTGATTCGATTGAACTGGTAGATGTGGATTTTGTTGAAATTCCATTATTAGGCTGGACTTCCGCGGGACAACCCATTCAAATGGAAATGGATTATGAGACAGTCTGCGTTCCTAAAACCATGGTCAAAAAAGAAACTTTTGCACTTAAAGTAAAAGGGAATTCAATGATTGAGGAAGGAATTCAAGATGGAGATACGGTTATTATTGAGCGCCGTAATTCTGCTGAAAATGGTGAATCTGTCGTTGTTAAAATCAATAACGAAGAAGTGACCATGAAAAAACTCTATATTGAAAAAGGCGGTGTTAGGTTACAACCGGCCAATTCAGAGATGCAGCCAATCTTTCTAAAAAATGATGATATTGAAATTTTAGGGATTGTCACAGGTATATTGCGTCAACCCTAATTTCCAATGAGA
Organism: uncultured Piscirickettsiaceae bacterium; assembly: GCA_964444445.1. Taxonomy (GTDB): domain Bacteria; phylum Pseudomonadota; class Gammaproteobacteria; order Thiomicrospirales; family Thiomicrospiraceae; genus Hydrogenovibrio. The sequence continues at coordinate 2,715 of CAYUHO010000161.1, forward strand.
GACCTTTGCTCATGATTAAACTACTCATTACGGGTGGAACACTCGATAAAAACTACAACTCAATAAATGGTGAAATTGAATTCACACAAACCTATCTGCCTGAAATTTTAGCTCAAGCAAACTGTAAGCTTAAAATTAACACTCAACAGCTTATGTTAAAAGACAGCTTACAAATGAACGAGGCAGATCGACAAACCATTCTAAAAAACTGTATTGATAGCCAAGAATCTAACATCATTATTACCCATGGCACTGATACCATGGTTCAAACCGCAAAACGACTTGCAGCAGAACCGCAATTAACTCATAAAACCATTGTATTAACAGGTGCAATGCGCCCCTACAAGCTTGGCAGCTCAGATGCACTTTTTAACCTTGGCTATGCCATTTCGGCAGTAAAAATCGCCAGGGGGGGGGTGTTTATTGCGATGAATGGTGAATTATTTGAAGCAAACAATGTTCAAAAAGATACTGAATTAGGGCTCTTTAAAGCCCTGTGAAAGTAGGAATTGCCTATTTTACGGTGGTGCTTATTTGGGCAACCACACCGCTTGCGATTTCTTGGAGTGGTCATATCGACTGGTTTTTTGGCATTGCCGCTAGAATGCTAATCGCTGCAATCGTTATTTTACCGATCATTATTTGGTTTGTTGATACCCCCTTTTCATTTAAATGGCAAGAAGTAAGGATTTACCTTTCCGCAAGCTTAGGGATTTTTGCAGGCATGACTTCAATTTATTATGCCGCGCAAACCATGCCATCTGGCTGGATTTCTGTCTTATTTGGTTTAACACCTATTATTACTGCCATCATTGCGCACTTTTTCTTTGCAGGGTTTCGTTTTACAAAGATTAAACTCTTTGCCATTTTGATTAGCTTCATTGGACTAGTCATTATATTCTTACCCAAACTTTCTAGTCATAATATTGGATTTGAAAATTTAGCAATCGGCATTTTTTTCGCTATCTTAGCCGTCATATTTCATGCATTAGGGACACTGCTGGTCAAGAAATATAACCACGGCATTCCCAATACCCATATCGTAGCTGCCACACTTTGGATTAGCTCTATTGCTTTCTTAATTATCAACCCAAGCTTTATTCTACAGTGGCCTGAAATGGATACAAAAGCACTCACTTCAATTATCTA
>CAYUHO010000162.1:0-3842 GCA_964444445.1 uncultured Piscirickettsiaceae bacterium
CTTAAGTATGCTTCATATAATCGTTTACCTAGACGATCGTTATAACCAAAAGGATCATTTAATGCACTGTCCATTTCCTGACGAAATTTTGGATTATCACCCTTGATGTAGTTGTACCAAACATAGTAGTTTAGGGGAGTTGGTGAGATAGATTGTTCTTCAAAGATATCCAATATTTGCGCAAAAATACGTTTGGATTTTTCGGGAGCATCTTTTAAATCAATTAACATTCTGTAAGCCTTTTTGTACTTTTACCGCCTAATTTTACACATTTTTTTTGTGGATTATTAAAAAATCACAATTACTTCTAGTATAGTTATCGAAGAAAAATAAAAAAAGGAAAAAAAATGATTGATTCAAAGCAAATTAGTTCACTTGTAGAAGCTGTTGCTAGCGTTATTCCTGAACAATTAGGTGCGTTTCCTGAAAATGCTCAAAATAATCTTAAGGCAACATTAGCCAGTGTTTTTGCCAAAATGGATTTAGTCACCCGTGAAGAGTTTGATGTTCAGACGAATGTGTTAGCTAAAACTAGAAAAAAACTAGAAGAGCTTGAAAAACAAATAGGAAACTTAGAAGCTAAATAATGACTAGTTACTCTTCCATTTCAACACGTGCATTTTTAGGGTTAGAATCTCCAAAGGTTGAAGTGGAGATTCATGTCACAAACGGATTGCCTCAATTGTCGATGGTCGGTTTACCAGAAGCGGCTGTTAAGGAAAGTCGGGATCGAGTTCGATCGGCGATTTTATCCAGTGGATTTGAATTGCCACCAAAGCGTATTACATTAAACTTAGCCCCTGGAGATTTACCAAAGCAAGGGAGTCGTTATGATTTGCCTATCGCGCTATCAATTTTGGCAGCAACAGGGCAAATAACACTTCCCGAAGAGATTAATCAGTATGAATTTTATGGTGAGCTATCATTAAACGGCGAGATTAAGTTTGTGAGCGGCATGCTACCTTCGTTGTTAGCGGCCAAAAAAGAAAACAAAATAAATGTCATTCCAACAGACAATCTTTCTGAAGCAGGCATTGTTAGGGGGAGTACAATTTTTGGGGCGAAACATCTGTTAGAGGTCGTTTCGTTTTTAAAAACACAAAAAGAGTTGCAGTTGCCGACCCCTCAATTTTCTGCTGAGCCAGAGTATAGTGAAGATATCGCTGATATACAGGGGCAAGCACAAGCAAAAAGATTGTTAGAAATTTGTGCCACTGGTGGACATTCCTTGTTAATGGTTGGTGAGCCTGGTTCGGGAAAAAGCATGTTGGCAACCCGTTTATTAACTTTATTACCTGAATTAAGCCAACAACAAGCCATTGAACTGGCTGTGATTAAGTCAGTTGCAGGCGTACCAATTAACGTGAATCGTTTTTTGCAAAGAGAACTCGTTTCTCCACATCACACTGTTACAGCTGCTGCCTTAATCGGTGGAGGGTCTGGAAGTGTACCAAAACCTGGTGCGGTTAGTTTGGCCAGTCATTCGGTATTATTTTTAGATGAACTGCCAGAATTTAGAAGAGATGCGCTTGAAGCTTTAAGAGAACCATTAGAATCAAAAAAAGTGACTATATCTAGGGTTAATGGGCATGCAACCTACCCCGCATCAGTACAGTTGGTTGCAGCTTGTAATCCTTCTCCGAGCGGTTTTTTTGCTGATGATAAGTTAGGGAGATGTAAAGATACCCCTGAACAAATTTCTCGTTATATGCAAAAAATATCTGGGCCTTTGTTGGATCGAATTGATTGCCATATTGAAGTCAAGCCTATTTCTTTTGATCAATTACAAGCTACTGATCGTCATGAAACTGAAAATTCTGCAACTATTCGCAAACGGGTGGTGGTTGCTCGTTCAAGACAATTAATGCGTCAAGGAAAACTGAATACGGAACTCTCTGTTAAAGAGCTTGATGAGTTTGTTGTGTTGGATAAACAGTCAATCCAGTTGCTAGAGAATGCAGTCAATAAACGTGGATTGTCAGCTAGAGGTTATCATAAGGTGCTTAAGATTGCACTGACATTGGCGGATATGAGTGAAACAGATTTGGCAATGGTTCATATCGCCGAAGCTCTGTCATATCGGAAACTGGATAATCTATAGCGGATGTCAGAATCACTCTATCTAACAGCTTTACTGGTCGGATTACTGGGCGGAGTGCATTGTATGGCAATGTGTGGTGCGGTTGTTGGTTCTCTAATTTTTAATCTTAAACCAGAAGTACAAGTTAGTTATATTAAGCAGTTACCTTATCAGTTTGCCTATAATTTCGGCAGAATTAGTAGCTATACTGTTATGGGATTACTCTTTGGTTGGTTAGGAAGCTCTTTAGCAAATCTAGCTGAATTCTTACCAATGCAGCAAGGCTTACAGGTTTTTGCAGGTCTGTTTATGCTTGCTTTAGGTTTGTACATTGCGGGTTGGTGGAATGGTATTGTTGTTATTGAAAAGCTGGGTGGACGAATTTGGAAAATGCTGAAACCTGTGTCTTCAAGAATGATGGTGGTTAGAACTATCCCACAAGCCTGGTCTTATGGTTTAGTTTGGGGTTGGCTGCCATGTGGTTTGGTTTATAGCATGTTAATAATGGCACTTTCAGCTGGTTCAATGATTGATGGAGGGTTAGTCATGCTTGCATTTGGGTTAGGAACAATCCCTAACCTAATGCTGATGGGGTCTTTTGCTTTTTTCTTTACTCGTCTTTCTCATAACTTAACGGTTAGAAAATTTGCGGGACTATCCATTATGTTAATGGGGGTGTGGCAAATATGGCTTGCCTATTCGGTTCAGATATGACTCAAGAGGGGTTTGAGTCAAAGAAGTCATTCGTCGTTGGTAGACTATTCATCTTGATAATCACCTTCAGCTGCTATAAATGTATAACGAATTCCAAGCTCATCAATGAGATTTCCTGTAGAAGATAAAATACGATATTTAGCGATTAATAAGTCAGCTTTACTATTAATTAGAGTTCTAGTCGCAGAGATATGCTCACTTTCTGTATTGAGTAAATCAAGCAGTGAACGTCTTCCTAAATTAAACTGTTTACGATAGCCAGTAAGGGTTTCGTAGGTTAGTTTAATATGTTGATTTTGAAATTCTATTTGTTCACTAATAAAATCACGGGCATTCCATGCAAACCGAAGGTTTTCGATCACTTGACGTCTAGAATTGTTTCTGATTTCGGAGGAACGGTGGTATTCCGCAACGGTTCTTTCTTTGTTATCGGAATCTCTACCACCATTGTATAAGTTGTATTTTAAGCGAATCATCGCTTGTAAATATTCATTTCTACCTTCTACACCAGACAGGTTATCATCAAATGTTTTTTCAATTTCTAAATCGATAGTTGGATAGTAATTTTGATTACTAGAGTCATACTGAGCCCTTGCATCAGCAACATCGGCATTTGCTGAACGTAAAGTAGGATGGTTAATTAAGGCTGTTCGGGTTGCTTGTTCTAATGTCTTAGGTAAGTTAAAGGTAAATTTAGGTTTTACGAGTGCATTATCAGGTTTACGTCCAAGTACTCTTTGGAATTTGGCAAAGGCATCAAAATAACTATTTTGTGTTGAGCCTAAGCTTGATTGGGCAAGCGCCAAACGTGCTTTTGCTTGGTCGACTTCTACTTGGTTACTAATGCCCGCTTTATAGCGTTTATGTATTTGTTGCAAAATGCTATTGTGAGTATCTAGGTTATCTTCCGCTAAAAGTAAAATTTCTTTTTCACGAATTAGATTTACATAAGCGGTTGCCATTTTCAAAGCAACTGTATTTGCTGCAGCATGAGCGGTGAATGAGGCAGAATCTAATCTATATTTTTGTCGATAGACTTCATTTTCAG
>CAYUHO010000163.1:0-3805 GCA_964444445.1 uncultured Piscirickettsiaceae bacterium
CTTTTACAAGTAGTTGTTTATTCGCTTATACCATCCTTTTAACCAACGTTTTTCGTTTTTATCTTTTGGGGCATGTTCTGCTCTTCTTTTTAAGATAAATTTTGCGGCGGTTACAAAATCTTCTAGATTAATATTCTTTTTATTAGGTATTGCAAGTATGACATCAATCAATCCCCAGCCAACACCTTTCCCTTCTTTTTCATAAACTTCCAGTTGATTACTACCAATGCCTTTGAAATTTGCATAATCAATTACTGCAAATAATGCATTTGGATGTTGTAGCAGTTGTTTTAAATTTGTATCAAACTGATTTGATTCTGTTGTTAAAAGTGTTGATTTAGCAAGGTTAAGTTCTGTTAAAAAACGTTGATAGATAAAAGAGACTTGCTGTAATTTGGTCTGTCGTAACCAGTTTCGCAATTGGGTAAGTTTTGGGCGATTAAAATCCGCATAAAATTGTTGTCTAGTTTGCCAGGGACAAACAAAAGGTTTAAGTTCAGCAAGCCATGTTGGTGGCGTTGATGTTTTAGAAAGATGGGCCACAAGCTGAGGAAAGGTCTGCTTATAAACTTGACTTTTCCCTCTAGGAAACCAAATAAAATGCCCGATTCCTAAAGAGGGAAAAGCTTCGTTTTTGCTCCAATAAGTAAGATACTCATCTTTACCAGCGGTTTCATTTGATTCTATTTTTTGGGCGAGTTGTTTTAATTGCTCGTTAGAAAGTTCTAAATTAAATGCTAAAACTTGTTTACTGATTAACAGTAAACAAGTAATCAATAAAACCTTTAATCGCAACAAAACAGGTTTCTATTATTTAATTAAGACGTTAATTTAGTAGCAAGATAACCATCTACACTACCAAGCATTCCTGTAAATATCTGTTCGAAATTATCGACTACTGATTTTTGAATACAGCTCATTGAAAGGAGCTTTTCAGACCAAGCTGCTAACTTAGGTGTTTGGGATAAAAAGTCAATTCCACAGTGTTTATTAACAAGGTTCAAACGCATCAACATTGGCGCATAGGAGGAGTCAATTAACGCAAACTGACCACCATTAAAGAAATCTTTACCTGAATGTTCAGCTTCAACCCTTACTAATTTATTGAGAATGGCTTGATATGCTTGCTGGAAAGCTTCTTCATTTTGAGATTGAATCATTTTAAACACATCCATATTTAAATCGCCCGCAAAAGAAATCCAAGCTCTATTCTTTGCTTTTAATAAACTATCTTCAGGGTGTAAAGATGGAGGTGTAATTTCATCTAAGTATTCTTGAATAACAGTGGATTCAAATAACACCTCATCATCCACTTTTAAAACAGGAACCTGACCAAGCGGTGATATTTCTTTAAACCATTCTGGCTGATTTTTTAAGTCGATATAAGTAATATCATAATTAACGCCTTTTTCATTTAAAACAATGACAGCTCTTTGCACAAATGGACATAATTTAAAGCTGATTAATTCAAGTTTTGACATTATTTTAGTTCCTTTTATCTAAATTCTACATCTATCCTACATAAGAATTCGAGTGTTATATCTTGTCGTTAATGACAAGGTCTTCAAATTTTTCTAATAGGGTTTGTTTATCTTCGACCCTATCCGGGTCGGGGATAATACAATCAATCGGGCAAACGCTCAAACAGGTTGGGGTTTCATAAAACCCAACACATTCTGTGCATAAATCAGGGTCAATCTCATAGATTTTAGCACCGTAGGTAATTGCTTGATTAGGACATTCAGGGTCACACATGTCGCAATTTATACAATTATCTAAAATCTTAAGTGCCATTTGACTGCCTTCTAAGCATTCACTACTTTTTTAGCAGCGGCATCTCTTTTAGTGTCTCCTCCCCACGATTCATTACGCATCACTAGCGCAAAACGTAAAATTTCAAAATCGGTTTCAATAAATGGGTTAGGGATTCGGGCGATCCATCCCGACCCTAAAGCCGCATCGATATCATTATCGTGCTTATCTTTCATTTCTGAAAGAACAAGTGTTACATTCCCACTAGGACTCATAATTTCGATTGAATCACCAATACAAAACTTATTCTTAACATCAATTTCTAAATAGCTTTTGCCATCACGTTCCAGTACTGCAACCACCTCACCGACAAAACGCTGTCGATCAGATTTAGAGACACCGTATTCGTAATTCTGATATTCTGAATGTACATGTCTTCTCAAAAATCCTTCAGTATATCCTCTACTTGCCAAACTTTCTAAATCGGTTGTTAAACTGGTATCAAAAGGTTTTCCAGCAGCAGCATCGTCAATTGCCTTGCGATAAACTTGAGCTGTTCTTGCAACGTAATAATGAGATTTTGTTCGACCCTCTATTTTTAAAGAATCAATTCCCATCTTAACCATATCTGGAATAAGTTCAACGGCACGTAAATCTTTAGAATTCATAATATAAGTACCATGCTCGTCTTCAAAGGCAGGCATATACTCACCAGGTCGCCCTTCTTCTTCTAGCAATAATACTTGATCAGATGGTTGGCCAACACCCAGTGTTGGGTCACCTTCGTATGGCTCAACATCTGGAAAAGCTTGACTTCCAGTTAAGTCTGTTATGTTGTCTACCTGTTCAACGGGTATACCAACAATATCCCCTGTCACATCTTCTTTACCTTCGTAGGTTTTATAATTCCAACGACAGGCATTGGTGCAGGTTCCTTGATTTGAATCGCGTTTATTAATGTAACCAGATAATAAGCAACGGCCGGAATAAGCCATACACAAAGCACCATGCACAAAAACTTCTAATTCCATTTCAGGAACGGCTTCACTGATTTCATGAATTTCACGAATCGATAATTCGCGTGATAGAACAACTCGTGTAATACCTTGGTCGTACCAAAACTTAACGGTTGCCCAGTTGACGGCATTGGATTGAACAGATAGATGGATTTCTTGTTCAGGATACTCTGCTCGAACCATTGCAATTAATCCAGGGTCAGACATAATCAATGCATCTGGTTTCATTGCAATAATCGGTGCAATATCCCGCATGTAGGTTTTTATTTTTCCATTATGAGCTGCAATATTACTGACCACGTAAAACTTTTTACCTAACTCATGTGCTCGTTTAATCCCTTTTTCCAAATGCTCTTCATCAAATTCATTATTACGTACGCGTAAACTATAGCGAGGTTGACCTGCATAAACAGCATCAGCACCATAAGCAAAAGCAAATTCCATATTTTTAAATGTGCCCGCTGGTGAAAGCAATTCTGACTTAAAACCCTTTGGTTTTAAAGTGATTTTTTTTAAGTTATCTGCTCCCAAAGCAAATTCCTTCCCATTAAAAATTAACGATATATTTTAACTTAAGCTTACTTCTAAAACTAAGTTAATTTAGATAAATATTGGCTTTAAAAAAGCTAAAAAATGATAAGAATAACTATTAATCACATTTAAATGATTCTTTTACTAGTTAAATATATGTATAATAATTTTTACATATTGCTTTATCAATATCAATGTAACAAGAAAGCTAATAAGAAATCATGTTCAACAATAAAAAACTTGAAAATCTCCTTTCGTCAGGAATATCGACAGACAGTTTTTACGAAAAACGTCAAATCTATATGACGAATGCTATTATTCTCCTATCATCTATTGTTGTTGCAACTTTTGCTTTTCTAAACCTAAATAACCCTGAGTATTTCATAATTGGAATTATGGATTTAATTGCACTAGCTCTTTTGATTTCCTCTTTACTACTCATTAGAAAAACAAAATCTATAACATTTTCCAGGAGACTAATTACAACAATCATGTTGTCCTTTATT
>CAYUHO010000164.1:0-3747 GCA_964444445.1 uncultured Piscirickettsiaceae bacterium
GTGCTCTAACCAACTGAGCTATGTAGCCAAAAGAAGTGCGTATTATAGGTTTTTTGTGGATTATGTCAATTAGATTTTTAACAATTTTACCCCCCTGGTGATTTTTTGTTTGAAATCACTGCGGGGGAAGTATGACTATCGTTTATTGAGTATTAAACGTTAAATCTAAAATGCATTACATCACCATCTTTTACAATGTATTCTTTGCCTTCTAGCCTTTGTTTTCCTGCTGCTTTGGCACCAGCGTCACCTTGATGGTCAATATAATCTTGATAGGCTGTTACTTCTGCTCGAATAAAGCCTTTTTCGAAATCAGTATGAATCACACCTGCTGCCTGTGGCGCAGTGGCACCTATTTTGACCGTCCAGGCTCTCACTTCTTTTACTCCTGCTGTAAAATAAGTTTGCAAGCCTAGTAAATTATAAGCGGCTTTAATCACTCGATTTAGACCGGGTTCTTCTTGGCCTATTTCAGAAAGAAAATCGGCTTTGTCTTCGTCGTCTAATTCTGCAATTTGTTCTTCCATTTCCGCACATATCGCAACAACGACTGATTTCTGTTCTTCAGCCAGTGCTTTAACAGCATCAAGAAAGGGGTTGTTTTCAAAACCATCTTCATTTACATTGGCGATATACATCATTGGTTTTATGGTGAGTAGATGTAGACTTTGTAGAACTTCTAGGTCATCTTCTGAGAGTTCAATTTGACGTACAAGCGTTCCCTGTTCAACCTCTTTTAGCACCCGTTCGTAAATTTCTTTTTTAGCGACGGCTTCTTTATCACCACTTCTAGCAGTTCTTTGTACTTTTTGAATCGCTTTTTCAAGTGAGTCGGCATCGGCAAAAGAGAGTTCCATGTTAATAATTTCAATATCCGAAATAGGATCAACTTTTCCTGCCACATGCACAATATCATCATTTTCAAAACACCTAACAACTTGAACAATGGCATCTGTTTCACGAATATTGGAAAGGAATTTATTACCTAGTCCTTCTCCCTTAGAAGCACCTTCAACAAGTCCAGCTATATCCATAAAATCGACAGTTGCAGATAGGATTCTTTCAGGATTTACGATTTCAGCAAGGCGAGTTTCACGTTCATCAGGTACGGCAACGACACCAATATTGGGTTCAATCGTACAAAATGGATAGTTTGCAGATTCGATTCCTGCATTGGTTAATGCGTTAAAAAGTGTTGACTTACCAACATTGGGTAAACCTACGATACCACATTTAATTGCCATTATTTTTCTCCTGAATGAAGTGTTTGCATTGCCTGCTCAAGCTTATCTTGTAATAAGTCAGGCAGAATTTTAGATGCTTGATAAATCGCATCATCAATTAAGGTAAAATCCGTTTTAGATGGTGCTTTTAAGACGTAGTCAACCACCTGACTACGATCACCTGGATGACCAATTCCAAGGCGCAATCTTAAAAAATCTTTGCTAGAAAAGGCCGAAATCGTATCACGTAAGCCATTGTGCCCACCATGTCCACCGGTTTTTTTTAATTTAGCCACGCCTGGTGGCAAATCCAATTCATCGTGAACAACTAAAATTTCGGTAACGGATAGCTTATAGAATTTGGCCAGTGCCTGAATTGACTGCCCACTGCGATTCATAAAAGTAGAAGGTTTTAATAAAAAGAAGTCAAAATCATTTGACTGTATTCTAACTACCTCACCTAAAAATTTGGTCTCTGGACGAAATTGTACGTTGAATTGACGAGCAACTTCCTCCACAAACCAAAAACCCGCATTATGCCGTGTCTGCTCATATTGCTTTCCAGGATTTCCTAGACCAACAATTAATTTAACAGAAGACATATGCAGGTTCTTTAAAATATAAAGCTAAAGTTTATTTTTTAACTTTAGATATTCCGACAACAGATTGGTCATAGTCAGCACTACCATGACTCAAAGCTGTTAATGAAACACCTTTTGGTATTTCTAACTCAGATAAGCGTAGGCTTTGCCCAGCTTCCATCTCAGAAACATCAACTGTGATCTTAGTTGGCAGGTCTCTTGACTGACATTTAACTTCAACAATTTGTTGCATAAATGACATTAAACCACCTTGCTTAATACCTGGCGCACCAGACTTACCAACAAACTCTAATGGAACTCGTTTAGTTACCATAGTTGTTTTACCTACACGTTGAAAATCAATGTGTGAAACTAGGTTTGTTGCAGGATGACGTTGAAGATCTTTGATAACACAGTCTTCTTTTGGCCCAGCGCCTTCAACCGTTAATACTGTATTATAAAGGTCAGCATTTTCCAATGCATGCTCAACTAAGTTTGATGCTAAAGCGATTGATTTAGCATCTTTACCAGCACCATAAATAATTGCTGGGATTTTACCTGCGTGACGTAGGCGGCGGCTCGCACCTTTACCATTGTCTTCGCGAAGTTCTGCAGTCCATACTTGACTCATAATTTACTACTCCGTAATTTGATATTGTAATTTTAAAAATATCAAAAGCTTAAAAATTCCAAGCTCGCGACCAAGCTTAGAAATGAAGTGGCGTATTATACTTATTTTAGTCAGAAAAGAAAGACTTAGAAACACAAAAGCCTTCAAAAAGAAGGCTTTTAATTGATTTCAGTGGTTAAAATAAAAACCACAAAAGATAAACCTAAAGATAAACTTTATGCATACGGCATTAAATCAGAAACGGACTCTTCTTTATGAACTCTTTGAATCGTTTTACCAAGAACCTCAGAGATCGAAACTTGACGAATTCTACTCGATGATATTGCCTCAGCAGAAAGTGGAATTGTATCTGTTACTACAAGTTCAGTCAAAACAGAGTGATTAATATTTTGAACCGCAGAACCAGATAGTACTGGATGAATAACATAAGCTGTTACACTATTTGCGCCATGTTCAATCAAAGCCTTAGCAGCCTTGCACAGCGTTCCGGCTGTATCAACCATATCATCAACTAGAATACAGTCTTGCCCCTTAACCTCTCCGATAATATTCATTACTTCAGAGACATTTGCTTTTGGGCGACGCTTATCAATCACAGCCATTTCACAACCTAGTGATTTCGCAACCGCTCTAGCTCGGACAACCCCACCCATATCAGGTGACACAACCATTCTTCTTTCTTGCTCAATGTGCGGTGATCTAATCATATCTTCAACAAGCGTAGGCGAACCATATATATTATCCACTGGAATGTCAAAAAAACCTTGGATTTGATCGGAGTGTACATCAATTGTGATTACTCTGTTCGCACCCGCAACAGTCATCATGTCTGCGACTAATTTTGCCGTGATTGGGACACGCGCTGAATTAACTCGTCGATCTTGCCTAGCAAAACCGTAATAAGGCAGTACTGCCGTAATACGTTTTGCTGATGCTCTTTTTAAAGCATCAATCATGACCAATAACTCCATCAAGTTTTCAGCAGGCTCTGGTGTACAAGTCGGTTGCAATACATAAACATCAGTACCACGAACAGATTCTTTAATCTGTACAAAGTTTTCACCATCACTAAAGCGTTTAACAACTGCTTTACCAATAGGCACATTAATTGAAGAGGATATTTTTTCCGCTAGTGGGATATTTGCATTTCCAGCAAAGATTCGGACATTCTCGTAAGCCATTTACGGCGTCTCCTGCGACTAATTGTCATGGATTTATTAAAGAATTTGGGTAACTGTTTAGTTACGAAGTTAAATGGATAATGGCAGGGCTAGCAGGATTTGAACCTGCGCATGACGGCATCAAAAGCCGT
>CAYUHO010000165.1:0-3736 GCA_964444445.1 uncultured Piscirickettsiaceae bacterium
TGATGGGCTAGAAGTCCACGCAGAATTTCAATAAGTTGTTAAGTGTCTCCTTAAAATTTAAACTTACTTTTTAAAAACGAAACCGTTATGATAAAGTCTTTTACAGGGTCATTGAAATATGTTCAAAAAAAGCATACCTTTTTTAGCAAAAATCACCAGGGGGGGGTGGATTTTAAGTCTATTGCTAGTACTATTCTTGCAAGATACTTATGCAAACTCATCCGTTTGGCAAGTCTCAAAATCAGGTAAAAGTTTCTATCTTGCTGGCAGCATACATTTACTAAGCAAAGACGATTATCCATTACCTAAAGCTTACCAACAGGCATACCAAAATAGTGAGGCACTGGTATTAGAAATTGATCTTGGAAAAACAACCGGGGCAAGTTTTCAAAGAAATTTGCTACAAATGATGAGTTATCCAATTGGTGAACGATTGCAACATCATTTATCTAAAAAAACTTACCTTAAACTAAGACAACACTTTCAAAAAAACAATAAAGACTTAAATGATTTTAGTCACTTTAAGGCAGGTTATATTTCAATGTTATTAACCATTTTTGAATTACAAAAACTAAACATGGCGGGCACGGGTGTTGACCAGTACTTTTTTAACCTAGCTGAAAAAGACCAAAAAATGGTAGTGGGATTAGAAAGCTTACAAACACATTTTGAAGCCTTAGCATCAATGGGTGATGGCTATGAAGATGAGCTGATTGAACACTCTTTAAATGAATTAAAAATCCTACAACCACAACTTCAAAAAATGAAACAAGCATGGAGAAGCGGTGATTTAAAAGCAACCGAAGCGGTCACTATCGCCAGTATTAAAACAGAATTTCCCGAACTTTATCAGCGTATTTTGGTAGCGCGTAATCAGGCTTGGCTGCCTAAAATTGCGTCCTTAATTCACGCATCTAAAACCAGTTTTATCCTGATAGGTAATGCACACCTTGCCGGTAAAGAAGGCTTGATTCATCAATTAAAACTTAAAGGGTTTACCCTTAAACAGCTACCTTGAGAAGACGATGCTAGCTGAGCAAAAACTCACCTCTTTAAAAGGCGTTGGCGATAAGTTGGTTGAGAAGTTACATAAACTTGGCATTTTTAGTGTACAAGACTTATTATTTCACCTTCCGTCACGTTACCAAGATAAAACCAAAATTACCCCCCTCAATCAATTGCAAATTGGGCAAGAAGCCTTGGTTGAGGGAGAAATTATTAGCCAACAAATGACCCAAAGTCGTAACCCAAGTTTAATTGTTAAAATAATGGATGAATACGGCATAATGCTAAGTTGCCGTTTTTTCCATTTTCATCATCGACAAGCACAACAATTTAAGCGAGGAATCTACCTTAGAGCATACGGTGAAGTTCATTCACGCCCAACGGGGCTAGAAATTGTCCACCCCACCTATCAAATTTTTAGCCAAGAGATCCCGCCAGAACTTGAAAAAACACTTACCCCAACCTACCCAATGACCGAAGGCTTAGGACAACTCACTTTATTAAAACTAATCAAGCAAGCAATCACCCTGCTGAAACAATACCCACTTGATGAAGCACTTGATGAAACTCTACTTAGTGAAGCTAAATTAGAAAGAATTAACCAAGCACTACTAACCCTTCACCAACCGCAGCCAAATGATGACTTGCTTGCAATTAAACAATTCAAACACCCTGCTCAACAAAGGCTGGTATTTGAAGAATTGTTAACCTCTCAACTCAGTTTACAAATCCGCAGGAAGGCTGAAAAAGCATTTATTGCACCTGCTTTTCCTGCTAGCAATTCTACAAATGAACTACTAATATCCTTACCTTTCAAACTCACCCCGGCACAAGAACGTGTTTGGAATGCCATTACGAAAGATATTCAACAACCTCATCCCATGCAAAGATTAGTGCAAGGAGATGTCGGTTCAGGTAAAACCATTATTGCTGCACTTGCAGCGGTTCAAGCGGCAGAAGCAGGTTATCAGGTTGCCATTATGGCACCCACTGAAATTTTAGCTGAACAACATCGTAACCAATTTTTAGAATGGTTAGAACCACTTGACATCAATACCGCTTGGCTTAATGGTCGTATGAAAACGGCAGAAAAAAAAGAAACACTCGAAAAAATTTCAACTGGCTCAGCAAGTGTCATTATTGGAACCCATGCTTTATTTCAAGATAGTGTTGAATTTAAACAGCTTGGATTAGTGATTATTGATGAACAACATCGCTTTGGAGTACACCAGCGGCTTTCTTTACATGAAAAAGGCAAAAACCAAGAACAACACCCACACCAGCTCATCATGACTGCAACCCCCATTCCAAGAACACTGGCTATGAGTGCTTATGGCGATTTAGATTTATCTATTATTGATAAATTACCACCAGGTAGACAACCAATTGAGACGGCAGTATTGAGCAATGAAAAACGACAAGCTGTGATGGACAATTTAATCAAACAATGCCAACAAGGTGTACAAGCCTATTGGGTTTGTCCCTTAATTGAAGAATCAGAACGACTCATCGCTCAAGCCGTAGAAGTCACCGCACAAGAATTCATTGAACAATCTAATTTAAAAGTCGGCTTAATTCATGGGCGACTAAAAGCTGCTGAAAAAGCAGACATCATGAATGCTTTTAAACAACATGATTTGGATTTATTAGTTGCAACCACCGTGATTGAAGTAGGCGTAAACGTGCCCAACGCTAGCTTAATGATTATTGAGAATGCAGAGCGACTTGGTTTAGCACAGCTACATCAATTACGAGGACGAGTTGGAAGAGGCTCTAAACAGAGTTATTGTGTTTTAATGTATCAACCCCCCTTAAGTACCACCAGTTCAAAACGCTTAAACATTATGCGACACACAACAGATGGTTTTAAAATAGCCGAGGAGGACTTAAAAATACGTGGTGCAGGCGAAGTTCTTGGCACAAAACAAACAGGTGGTTTACAATTTAGAATTGCTGACTTGGAACGGGATGCTGTCTGGCTTCCTTTAATCAGAAAAACCGCTGAAGTAATTGCAAGTCAACAGCCACAAACCTTAGAAATATTACAACAAAGATGGATCGGTAATAAAAGTGAATACAAACAGGCGTAGTGCATCCGCTACGATTTCGATGACTAACCCAAATTTAAACCTACATTGGAAACCCGCTTGTTTGTGGCAAAGAATAGGGGTGAGTTCAGTTGAAAAAAAAACGCTATTAGAAACCCTGTCTTTAACCCAAAAATTTAAACAAAAATGCCCTGACTTAACCGTAGAAGTACTGTCTGAAATAAGCGAAAGCCCACTGGCTTATGAAAGGGAGCAACTCGGGCTAAAGATTAATGAACAAGCTTGGGTACGTTGCATATTACTAAAATGTGGGCAACAGAATAAACTCTACGCAAGAACCGTCATTCCTAAACTCAATAGTGGTAACCCTTGGTATGCGCTTAAAAAACTCGGGACAAAACCTTTAGGTGAAGTGCTGTTTAATCTTAAAAATATACAGCGCTCAAGCTTTAAAATCAGCAAACAAAACTATACTTGGCCACATCTGTCAAAACACAAACCTGATTCAAAAATGGCCATGGCTCGCTATTCACAATTTTTACAGCAAAATCAGCCTTTACTGCTAACAGAAGTTTTTTTAGAAGAAGATATTATAAAAAACTGAATGATTATCCCCCCCTTAAGTGTCTCCTTAAATAATAAAAAAGGGCTAAAAAGCCCTTTTTTTTGTTTAAAGGGGTAGC
>CAYUHO010000166.1:0-3634 GCA_964444445.1 uncultured Piscirickettsiaceae bacterium
GTTATGGTTTTGCTAAAAGATTCAAATATATCAGGATAACCCTGAGTATTTTAAGCTAAATCCTGAGAGTAAGACTTTGGGACTAAACAGTTAATGAAGATTCTGCAACATCACCAACACTCGCTACAACGATTACTCTTTCATTTTCTATTGGTTGATTACTAGCACTTAACAATCTAATCTTTACAGTAATAGAATCATCTGTTGTTACACTACGCGTTTCTGTTCCATCAGATGTTTTAGCAAAACTAATGATATTGACTCCCTCAGAAAGAGGTTCACCATCCGCTGTTCCCGTGCCTTCACCTCCACCACAAGCTGACAAGCCGACTAAAATAAACACGCCAAATACCATCATCAATAGCTGTATAAACTGTTTTCTAATTAACCGCATCGTTACTCTCATTTTCTGTCGACAAAAGCTTGCCCTAAGGTTCCACTATCAATATACTCTAACTCACCACCAAGTGGAATTCCTTGTGCGAGCCGAGTAACTTTTATGTTTAACTTTTCTGCCATTTGCTGCAAGTAAAAAGCGGTTGCTTCACCTTCAACCGTAGGATTAGTTGCAATAATTAATTCTGAAATAGATGGCTCAGCATGCTGCAGCCTTTCTTTTAACTTAGGTAAACCTAATTCATCAGGTCCTATTCCATCAATAGGAGATAAATGTCCCATTAATACAAAATATAAACCTTTGTAGATGCCTGATTGCTCAATCGCAATGACATCTGAAGGTGCTTCAACCACGCATAATTCTTGATGATTTCTTGTTGACGACTGGCACAAATTACACAATTCGTTTTCAGTCAAATCTTGACATTTTTGACAAGGTTTAACTTTATTTAAAGCCTCCTTTAGCGTGTTAACCAAATGTAGGCCGCCTGATTTATCCTTTTCCAGCAGATAATATGCCATTCTTTGAGCAGACTTAGCACCAACGCCAGGTAACACTTTAAAAGTGTTAATTAATTCAACAATTAGCTTGCTTTGACTCATTCAATTTTCCAAAAACTTACCGGCAACTATCAAAAACAACTTCTAATAACAACTTCTCATGACGACTAAAAAGGCATTTTCATACCTTCTGGTAAGTTCATTCCTGCAGTAACGCCTCCCATTTTTTCTTGCGTCGCTTCTTCAATATTTCGTGTAGCACTATTTACGGCAGCAGTAAACAGATCTTCAAGCATCTCTTTATCACTCATCAAACTGTCATCAATTTTAACATTTGTTAATTCATGCCTTCCTGTCATGGTCACGACGACTAAGCCGCCACCAGATTCGCCTTTAACTTCCATGCTAGCAATTTCTTCTTGCGCAGACTGCATATTTTTTTGCATTTCCTGTGCTTGCTTCATCATGTTACCTAAACCACCTTTTCCACCAAACATACTTTTTCCTTTTACTCGTTGTTATCATTAGGGCGAATTGACGAATCAATCACTTCCATGTTTAATATTTGTACAAAGTTTTGAACCTGTTCATCATTATATATATTTTGCCTTGCAGCTTGTTTTCTATTTTCTTTTTCGTTTAGCATCACCTTATTAGGTGTCAGGTGTTCCTGTTCACTCATAATAAAAGACAACTCACATCCCAGTTTCTCTTTTATTATCTGCTGCAATTTTTCAACGGCTAAATCAAGTGCTTTAATATTGTCGGGATCGATACTTAATACCAACTTATTCTCAACGTGCTCAATTAAAATCGAACTGTTTGCTAAGTCGGCTTCCATCCCTTTTAAGTCAAGTTGCGCAATAATCTGCTGCCAACTCATATTTGCTAAATTCAGTTGAGTTTCTTCTGAATCATGTAAAGGGTTTAAACTTGGCGCTTCCGAGTTCATGGCTTCAGTATCACCGAGTTCAAAAGTGTTTTCTTGTAACGCTTCTTTATTTAAAATCTTAGAATCGACAGGAGGCTTTTCCACCTCTTCAGGCTTTCCCAACGTTTGGTTAATCTTTCCCTTTAACTTGTTAATAAACTCTTCTTGTTTATTATCTATTTCATTAGTGCTTTCTATACCACTTCTTGAGTCGGTTTCTAAGCCAACTATCTGACCTAAATTATTTTCCTCTGATTGAGGCTTTTTTGCGCCATTTTCAATTGATTGAATAACACCAGCTGGACTTGTTATACTTCCATAATCCACTGCAGGCTCAGGCTCTGCAATGCTACTGGTTGTGACGTTTTTTGTAGCGACTGACTTGATAGAAGAAGAACTCTCTTCCGAATTTGTTTCAATAAACTCAAATGCCAGCATTCTTAATAGAGCCATTTCAAAAGCAATGCGTATATCTGGTGCAAGTCTCATATCTTGTTTAGCAAGTAAAGCAATTTGGTAAAATGATTGAATCTTTCCTGCAGGAAGGCTATTTGCAGCAGCCATTAAAACTTCGTCATTAATACTACTTTCTTCAGACAGGGAGCCTAATACTTGTAACATTGAAACTTGGTGTAAAACCTCAATCAACTGACTGTTTAGCGCTTCATAATCAACACCAACCTGAGACAATCTTTTAATTATCTCCAAAACGGCATCTGCTGAAACATTCATTAACGCCTCTATAATATCAATCGTATACTGTTGATCAACCAATCCGAGCATGGATTTTGTATTCTCAAACTCAACAGAACCAGCGCCAAATGCAATGGCTTGATCCAGAATACTTAACGAGTCCCGAGCAGAACCATCTGCACTTTTTGCAATCAGCTCCAAGGCTTGAGCTTCAAAAGTGATTTTTTCTTGCTCCAAGATATAGGCAAGATGATTTTTGATTTGCGCCTGAGTCAACCGCATTAAGTTAAACTGTAAACAGCGAGATAAAACGGTTACCGGTAGTTTATGAGGGTCAGTTGTAGCCAACAAAAACTTCACATGTTCTGGTGGTTCTTCAAGTGTTTTTAATAAGGCATTAAAACTATGTTTTGACAACATATGCACCTCATCAATCAAATAAACTTTGAAACGACCTTGTACAGGTGCATACTGCACATTCTCTAATAGCTCTCTGGTATCATCAACTTTCGTTTTAGAGGCGGCATCGACCTCAATCAAATCGACAAAGCGACCCTGGTCAACTGATTGACAAGTTGAACAAACACCACAAGGGTTAGAACGAATACCCTGCTCACAATTTAAAGCTTTTGAGAAAATACGAGCGATGGTGGTCTTACCCACCCCTCGAGTCCCCGTAAATAAATAAGCATGATGTAAACGTTGCTGATCCAACGCATTAGCCAGCGATTGCATAACATGTTGCTGACCGACTAGTTCAGAAAAATTCTTAGGACGCCATTTACGGGCTAATACAGTATAACTCACAAAAAAAACCACTCAAAAATGTTGATTCTATTCTAACCTTTTATTATTTTTTTTATAAAAAAATAACATTGAAACTGTCGTTTTTAAAAAAAAGAAACAAGATTCTTTTTCCTACCCCCCCTGGTGATTTTTTCAAAAAAACAACCATTTTAATTGGTATATTCTAAAAAGAATATTTTTTTAAAAAACTGTTGCAAAGGAGAGATTATTCTCTATAATACGCCACATCAAAACGACGTTTTGGTCTACCACTCCCGATTAGTTCAGCTGGTAGAACACCGGACTGTTAATCCGTATGTCGCTGGT
>CAYUHO010000167.1:0-3605 GCA_964444445.1 uncultured Piscirickettsiaceae bacterium
GTTAAAGTTTTAGTCAAAATAAGGTAATTAAGACCATTGTCATCTAAAGTAAATACAACCGAATTCTATGATCCTCTACTTGAGTGTTTAGTCATCTATTGCAAATTGCAAGGCAACCCTTTTTCTAGTCAAGCACTTATAGCAGGAATCCCTTTACAGGATGAAAACAAATTAACCCCTAATTTACTTATCCGCATAGCGGCAAGGGCAAATGTAAAAGCCAGTATTAAAAAAAGAACATTAAATTCACTCTCAAACCTAGTCTTGCCCTGCATTGTTCCTTTGCGCAATCATCAAGCTTGCTTACTTGAAAAAATTGATGGCGAACATGCCACCGTAATCATGGCTGATACTGGTGAAGGTAGAAAAACAATTGCCTTAACTGACCTTGAAGACGAATACCTTGGGTATGTTATTTATCTATCTGAAATCATTCACAATGATAGCAAGCAAGAAAACACGCTTGATCGACATAGGGAAGGGCACTGGTTTTGGGCAACATTTTGGGATAATAAGTCCGTTTATCGTGACGTCATCATTGCCTCAATAATCATTAATTTTTTCGTTCTGGCCAACCCCCTATTTGTAATGAATGTTTACGACCGGATTGTACCCAATAATGCAATAGAATCTTTGTGGGCTCTTGCATTAGGTATTAGCGTAATCTACACATTTGATATCGTACTTAAGCACCTTCGTGCTTATTTCCTAGAAATGGCAGGGAAAAAAAGCGATGTTATCATTTCATCCAAACTCTTTGAACAGACCCTTGGCCTCACGATGGAAAATAGAAAAGGCTCAATTGGGGCATTTGCAAATCACTTAAAAGAATTTGATAGTATTCGCAATTTCTTTACTTCTAGTACCATCGCCTCATTCGTTGACCTGCCCTTTGTCCTTATTTTCTTAGCCGTTATTTTCTTTATCGCTGGAAGCATTGTCTTTGTGCCAACTACAATTATCCTTATCATTTTACTTTATAGCTTTTTAATGAAAGGAACAATTCAGAGGAGCGTTGAGGCAACCTATGAAGCATCTGCTCAAAAAAATGCTGTTTTAATTGAAACCCTAACATCCATTGAAACAATTAAATCCCTAGGAGTTGAAGCCAGATCGCAATGGAAGTGGGAGCAAGCCGTTGGTGAAATTGCTAAAGCTAGCCTTAAATCCAAAATGTTACAAAGCTCAATTGGCAGGACAACAGGCTTTGTTCAACAAATGAGTACCGTTGCAATTATCTTAGCTGGTGTGTACTTAATCCAAGATGGTGACCTAACAATGGGTGGGTTGATTGCCACCGTCATGTTAAGCCAAAGAGCAATTGGCCCAGCAGGAAAATTTGCCAACCTTACTACCAGTTATCAACAAACCAAAACAGCATTAAACTCTTTAAATGAGTTGATGAAAAAAGAAGTTGAACGGCCAAGTAAAAAGAAGTTTATTCAGCACCCAGCCTTTCAAGGAACGATTGAGTTTAAAAACGTCATTTTTACTTACCCTGATGAAACCAAACCTGCTTTAAATGGTATTTCATTTAAAATAAAAGCAGGGGAAAAAGTAGGCGTGATTGGTAGAATTGGTTCAGGTAAATCCACTATTGAAAAACTAATCTTGGGCTTTTACAGACCTGATTCAGGGTCAATCCTGATTGATGGAATCGACATCAC
Source organism: uncultured Piscirickettsiaceae bacterium (assembly GCA_964444445.1). Lineage (GTDB taxonomy): Bacteria > Pseudomonadota > Gammaproteobacteria > Thiomicrospirales > Thiomicrospiraceae > Hydrogenovibrio. The sequence continues at coordinate 1,668 of CAYUHO010000167.1, forward strand.
TCAACTTGATCCAGCTGAATTGAGAAAAAACATTAACTACATCCCACAAGAAGTAACACTTTTTAGCGGCACCGTAAAAGACAACATTGCTTATAAAGCACCTTATATTGAAGACAAACACATACTAAAAGCTGCGAAAATTGCCGGAGTAGATGACTTCATAAAAACACACCCTTCTGGTTACAGCTTAATTGTTAATGAAGGCGGCTCCTCATTATCAGGAGGCCAGCGACAAAGCATTGGTATTGCAAGAGCACTATTAACACCAAGCACTTTTTATTTATTTGATGAACCGACCAATGCAATGGATTCAAGTACTGAAGCAAAACTTATCGAACGACTAAAAAGCAATACCATTAAAAACACGCTTGTAGTTGTTACCCATAAAATGAGTATTTTAAAGCTAGTGGAACGATTAATCATTATAGAGAATGGTAGCCTTGTAGCAGACGGTAATAAAGAAACCGTTTTAGAAGCCTTAAAATCCGGCAGAATCAATAAGAAAGAGAAAACAAATGGCAACTAAAAAAAAGGTTAAGTTAAATCAAGATGATCTTGAGTTCGTATCTAGCTTAAGCCGTGCAGCTCTAGAAAAGCCAACCTTTAAATCACAGCTTATGGTCTGGGTTGTTTTTTTAGTTCTAATATTTCTTGTTTTCTGGGCAAAAAATACAGAATTAGATAAAATTGTTAGAGGGTCAGGTAAAGTTGTTCCATCCGGCGAAGTGCGAACGGTTCAAAACTATGAAGGAGGAATCGTTTCTGAAATATTTGTTCGATCAGGAGATAGTATCGAAAAAGGACAAACCCTTTTAAAGCTTGACAACACCCAGTTTGCAAGCACTTTTGGGGAAGCACAAAACCAAGAGTTTGACTTATTCGCAAAATCTATTAGACTCAAGGCTGAAGCATTTAATAAGCCTTTTAAAGAAAACATTAAAACAGAAAACATCCAATTAAAAGCAGCTTTAAAAAGAGAACATAACTTATATAAAAACCATTTAAAACAATTAAAAACCTCTCAAAATATTCTTGATGAAAAAATTACGCAGAATAATAATGAGCTTACCGAAGCATACAACCAAGTAAATCAACTTACCCGCTCACATCGAATGTTAAAAAAAGAAATCCTGTTAATGGAGACAGGGGTTAAGGAAGGTTATGCGTCAGAAGTTGACTTACTAAAACTACAACGTGAAGCAAATGAAGTCTACACAAAAATCTCTTCTGCTGAATACTCTATTCCAAGAATAAAATCTATCATTACAGAGTCTAAAACCAAAAGAACTGAAGCCAAACAGGCTTTTCAAAATGATGCCCATGAGAAGTTAAATGAAGTTCTGGCCAAACTAGAACAAATTGAAAACTCAAAGACTGCACTTGAAGACAAAGTTAAAAGAACCAATATTCGTTCACCTGTTAACGGTATTATCAGTGAACTACTTGTTAATACCATCGGTCAAATTGTGCAACCAGGTAGTGACATTATTAAAATAATCCCTAAAGATGACAGTCTTGTACTTGAAACCAAAATTCTACCATCTGATATTGGTTTTATTTACCCAGGACTAAAGGCCAAAGTAAAATTCACTGCCTATGATTTTGCCATTTATGGAGGGTTAAATGGTACAGTGGAAAAAATATCGGCGGATACACTCGTCGATGAGGAAGGAAATAGCTTCTATATTGCCAGTATAAAAACAGAGCGAAACTACTTAGGCTCAGAAAGTTCATCCCTGATATTACTGCCAGGAATGACAGCAACAGTAGATATAATCATTGGAAAACATACCATCTTAAACTACATTATCAAGCCAATTATCAAGGCAAAAGAGCTCGCCTTGAGAGAGTCTTAAATAATTACAATACGATGAAATTAATGTATATAATCTGTAGATGGGAAGGAACTTGAGTACCAAAACTTATCAAAGCTTCAAT
>CAYUHO010000168.1:0-3577 GCA_964444445.1 uncultured Piscirickettsiaceae bacterium
CTGAAAACCTGGCGTTGCCAGAATTTTAATCAGTTGTTAAGTGTCTCCTTAAAGGTCTCTATTAAAGTTCTTCGGTCTATTTAAGCTCTGTATAAAGGCTTAAAAAAACCCACCAAATTAAATGGTTTAATTTGGTGGGTTTTTTTTACACTTATTTTTTTGCACTAATAAGAAAAGGTATAAAACATGGCAGGATCAATGTTTGATCAACTCAAAAAAGCAGGTTTGGTTGATAAGAATAAAGCCAAACAACTTAAGAAAGAAAAATATCAACAGGCTAAAAGTAATAAGGGTAAAAAGAATAAACAGCTTATTTCAGAGTCTGCTGAGTTAGCAGCAAAAGCCAAGCAAAAACAGGCAGAAAAGAACCTTCAACTTAATCAGCAGCGCAAAGCAGAACAAGCGATAAAAGAAAAACAAGCACAGTGTGTACAGATTATTCAGTCAAATCAGATTAAGGATTTTACTGGTGAAGAAGAGTTCAGTTTTGCCGATGGAACTGCGGTTAAAACTTTAAATGTAAAAGCTGATATTCGCAAAAAATTAGTTGCAGAGACGATTAGGATTGCACGCTTTAAAGGTGGTTTTGTTTTAATCACTGCAGAAGCCGCTGAAAGAATCACACGAAGAGACGAAAATTTCCTAATCTCAAATTCAAAAGAAGACGATGGCTTGTCTGATGCAGACAGAGATTATTACGCTCAGTTTGAAATTCCAGATGATTTAGTTTGGTAGATTCAGTCGTATGACCATGAACTCTCATTCCACAAACGATTCACTATTTTTAGGAATTGATGTTGGTACATCTGGCATTAGGGCGGTGGTTATTAATCAGCGCAAAGAGATTTTATTTCAATGTCAGCAAAGCATGCCACTACCGAATCGAAAGCAAGGTATCAGTGAACAATCTCCTAATGTTTGGGTTGAAACCCTTAAAAGTGTTTTAAAGCGACTTTCAAACTTTCATGAAAAATCTAGGATTAAGCATGCGATTTTAGATGCCACTTCCTCAACGGTTTTGCTTTGCGATAATCAAGGAAATCAGGCGACACAAGCCCTGATGTATGATGACAAAAGAGCGACCGAACAAGCAAGAAAAATAAAAAATGTGGCACCTGATGAGAGTGCTGCACACGGTGCATCCAGCACACTGGCCAAAGTCATGTGGTTAGAACAGCTACAGGGTTCGTCGAATTATATTGCCTGCCATCAAATTGATTATTTAAACTTTTTCCTTACGGGTAAATCTGCGATAACCGATGAAAATAATGCCCTAAAACTAGGTTACGATATTCAAAATCATCAATGGCCAAATTGGATAGAGGAGCTTACGAATATTCAGTTGCCAAAGGTTGTAAAGCCAGCAACTAAAATAGCAAATATTCAAACTTCTTTAGCCGAAGAATATGGTTTGAATCCTAAGTTGAACTTTTATACAGGTACGACAGATAGTATTGCTGCTTTTCTAGCATCAGGAGCAAATAAAGTGGGCGATGTGGTGACGTCCTTAGGCTCAACCTTAGCCATTAAGTTTCTTTCAGATAAACCGGTTTTTAAACCTAAAGCAGGAATTTACAGTCATTACATCAACAACATGTGGCTTGCAGGTGGGGCATCAAATGCGGGTGGAGCGGTTTTGTTACAGCATTTTGATTTAGCAGAGATTGTCGAAATTGTTAAAACAATGGAATGGCAAAAGTCAACGGGTTTAAATTACTATCCATTAAACAGCACAGGTGAAAGATTTCCAATTTACGACCCAAATAAATCATCAAACTTGTCTCCGATTCCAAAAGATAAATCGCAATTTTTGCAAGGGCTTATTGAAGGCTTAGTCGAAATAGAAAAACTGGGACTAATTGAATTAGAAAAGCTAACGCTATGCCGGGTAAAAAGGATTTTTACAGCTGGAGGAGGGACAAAAAATCAAGCTTGGATGGCACTCAGAAACAAAAGTTATAAGCAAATCTTTAAAGTAAAAATGAGCAGCGCAAAAAACACAGATGCCGCTTTTGGGGTTGCTCAGTATTTGATAGAAAAAGTCTAGTTAATAAGTTTTAGGTAAATTCAGTTTTTTGCTATTAAGTTTTTTGCTTGCTAAGCAGATGCTGTTGTCGTAGCAACTTGAATACCGAGTTTGTTTTTGGCTTTGTCTTGTTTGCGTATATCGAAGTAGTTTTTGAGTGCGACGAGAAGCCCTAAACCGATAAATGCACCTGGTGGCAAGATAGCTAATAGGGCAGGTTTGAAGTCTTCAGGTAGGTGTAAGGTCATTTGTGCGCCTAGTTCGCCAAATAATAAATCCATTTGGTCAAACAATGTTCCATTGCCGATGATTTCACGCGCGGCGCCGAGTAAGACAAGTACGAGGGCAAACCCAATGCCGACAAATACAGCATCAACCAATGATTTATCAAGTGTATTTTTAGAGGCGTAGGCCTCGGCTCTTCCTAAAATAGCACAGTTGGTTACGATGAGTGGAATAAAGATTCCTAAAATACCGTGTAACGTATGTAGGTATGCATTCATGAGTAGGTCAATGATGGTTACAGCTGAGGCGATGATTGCTACAAAAACGGGAATTCTTATATCGTCTGGAACATAATCTTTGATTAGCGAAACGAGTAGGTTTGAAATAATCACGACTGCCATTGTTGCTAAGCCCAAGCCTAACCCGTTGACAGTATTGTTGGTGACAGCAAGCAGGGGACAAAGCCCTAGCAGTGTTACCAGTGCTTGGTTATTGCTCCAAAGTCCTTGTTCGGCAATTTTTTTGTATTCTAATAAGCGTTCTTTAATCATAGAGTTCTTTTTTATGCTCAGTTACATAAAGGATGGTGTTTTTAACTGCTTTCACTACTGCTCTTGGGGTGATGGTTGCACCTGTAAATTGATCAAACTGTCCACCATCTTTTTTAACCCGCCACTTTGCAAGGTTATCATCACGGACACTCATTCCATTAAACTTAGTAACCCAGTCATCTTTTCGTATTTCAATTTTATCACCTAAGCCAGGTGTTTCTTTATGTTCTAAAATTCTAACACCACTGACTCTGTTATCGTTTTTAATTGCGACCATAATCTTTATGTTACCACTATAACCGTCAGGTGCAATGGTTTCAATAATGAGAGCAACAGGTTGTTTGTTTTTTCTAGCACGATAGATAACGATTGGCTGCGGGGTTTTGAAGGCTTGAATATCGGTAATTATTTTTTGATCTTCAAAAGGCGAGTTGTCATATTCATTGCTGGATAAGACTTGATTAAAGGCAATTTTCATTTCTTCAACTTTTGCCTTTTCTATTGCGGGGTTGGTGATTAGCTTTGTAATCAGTAAAAAGATGATACCGATAATTACAAATACGGTCAGCAAGGTAGCAGACTTGAGCATTTTTTTTATTAAAGGCGGTAAGGAATCTATATATTTCATCATTGATTACGAATTAAAACGGTGAAGGTATTTTAACAGATTAAATGGTTAATTTTTTAAATCAGAGTTGGGTATTCACTAAGGTCGTATCTTAAAATTTGAATATGAAAAAGCCAGCAGAGTGCTGGCTTAGTAACTAGAGCTTAA
>CAYUHO010000169.1:0-3575 GCA_964444445.1 uncultured Piscirickettsiaceae bacterium
AAAGGATGCGGCTTAATTTTTTAGGGGCATACACCAGATTTGACAATAACTCATCTTTGATTTATGATTCAGGTAAAATATTATTTTTAAATAGTTTAGTATTCTCTCATGCCCATTAGACTCTCCCAAATACGCTCTAAATTTGTTAAATCTTACTTTTCACGGGGTAAAGCTCTATTTAATGACAATGCTGTCTTTTCATTTCGTATGGACGATGAAAAGCCACATCAAGTTTATCTTTTTGGTGAAGTGGTTGGTAGTGCTAGTGTTTACAAACAAACAATTAATTTAAAATTTATTCAAAACAAATTGGTTGGTGTTTTTGGTGATTGTTCTTGCCCCGTTGGACATAATTGTAAACACGTGGTGGCTGTTTGTTTGGAGTACTATCGTAGGGTAAATATTGAAGATTCTGTGCCAGATAGTCGGTTTACGGAGTGGCTAAGAAAGTCTGAATCGGTTGTAAAATTAGGCTTACCAAGTGAAAAAAAACAAGATTGGTACACTTTACAATTGTTTAACGAATTGGATACAAATCACACTTACCCAAGTAAGGCTATAAACGAAGTTGATATTTTCAAGCATGGCTTGACTGCTAGAGGTAACCCTGCAAAACCTAAAAAAAATAAATTTCAAACCTTGCAAAATAAGGTTGGACGCATTGCAAATAGTCAAACCGTTTATATGATTAATTTGTTAGAAAGTTGTTATGTAGATGACTGGTACAGTCAGAATATTACCTTTAAAAATGGAATGGGTTTTACCGTTTTATCTAAACTGATTAAGTTAGGCTTTGCCCATTTTAAAATGCAAGAGAAACCGCTTGTTTGGGAAGAATTAGTTTATGAATTACCGATAGAATTTACCGACAAAAACAAACAGTATCATCTATCACTGCCCCTGGATAAAGCGCAATTTATTGTACTATGTGAACCTCCAATCTTAATTAATTCCAGTACCAATCAAGCCCAAGCGGTTAAAACTTCTTTAACGGGGATTAGCCTAGAACAACTTTTTGAAATGCCTGTTCTTGATGATTTAGAGCAGTTAGATAAGGTCATGGACTTGTATCAAGAAGAGTTTAATCAAAAAGTTTCTATAAATGCTCAAATGGCTTTACCTCTGCCACAAATTGATGCTTTTGAAACGATTGTTATTAAAGATGAAGTCATTCCGATGTTAAGGTTGAATAATCCTGATGAATTTCTTTTTGAAGTTAATTTTAAATATGGTGATTTAATCACAACTCCACATGATGAAGGTAGTCCTGCTGTCATTAAAGATAAGATAAATGGTAAACGCCACGAAATCTATACTAATATAGCGCTTGAGAAAAAGTATTTAAAGCAAATGAAACAGTATTTGGTGTCGATTAATGATCGACATGAAATGGATCATATAGGCTATTTTGATTTTGGTGATATTAACCTACCCCTAAATGATAAGCTTCAAAAATATATTGAACTACAGGACGTTGCATTTCGTATTTTAGAAAATTCAGGTTGGATTGTTGATTTTCGAGAAGATGAATTACTAAAAATTGAAAATGTAGATAAGTTTTCAGTAGAATCACAACCTGAAAATGACTGGTTTGAACTAAGCTTTAATATGACACTTGGTAAAGAACAGTATTCAATGCTACCAATCATGCAATACCTATTGTCAATGTATTCAAGCCAAGATGAGTTACCAGAAAAAATTTACATACCAGATGGAATAGGTAAAGTACTAAGCTTTTCAAAAAAACAAATATTGCCTATTTTTGAAACCTTTATCCAGTTGTATGGTTCTAAAGCAGAACTACCAGATACTATCAAAGTCCAAGCTTTTGATGCACATCTCGTTCACGGTTTAGGAAACGGCGAGATTCAATGGAAGGGTAACAAAGACTCCTTAAAACTTGCCGAAAAATTAAAAACCTTTAAAGGAATTTCTAAGGTAGAGCCTCCTAAAGGGTTAAATGCTGAACTAAGGGGATATCAACAATTTGGGTTAGACTGGTTAAACTTTTTACGTGAATTTAAATTCAATGGTATATTAGCCGATGATATGGGGCTTGGTAAAACCATTCAAACGCTAACTTGGGTTTTAAAACTCAAAGAAACCAAACAATTCAAAAAGCCAACTTTATTAATCGTCCCAACCTCATTAATTGGAAACTGGAAATCAGAAGTAAAACGATTTACCCCTGATTTAACCGTATTAACTCTGCATGGTTCGGAAAGAGCAGAATTGTTTGGGCAAATAAAAAAACATGATATTGTTATCACCACCTACCCGCTAATTGTTAGAGATGTTGAGATACTAAAAAAACAACAGTTTTTTTACCTAGTGTTAGATGAAGCACAAAAAATTAAAAACCCAAAAACTAAACTTTACCAAACACTACAAAGTTTAAAATCCAAACACCGTCTTTGCTTAACAGGCACGCCGATTGAAAACCACCTAGGAGAATTGTGGGCAATCTTTAATTTTCTAATGCCTGGTTTTTTAGACAACTACCCTCGTTTTAAAAAACACTTCCAAACCCCGATTGAAAAAGATGGCAAAAGCTCAATTCAAAAAAGCTTAACCAGCAAGGTTTCGCCGTTCTTATTAAGAAGAACCAAAAAAGAGGTACTTAAAGAGCTTCCCGATAAAAACGAAATTATCAAAGTTACCGAGTTTGAACCAGATCAAGCCAATCTCTACGAAACTATCCGTTTAACAATGGAGACAAAAATTAGAGAAACCGTAGAACAAAACGGCATTGCAAAATCACAAATTATGATTTTAGATGCTCTACTAAAATTACGCCAAGCTTGTTGTGACCCACAGCTAGTCAAAATAGATGCCGCAAAAAAAGTCAAAAACTCAGCTAAATTAGAAATGCTAATGGACTTAGTCATAGAGCTATTAGAGGGAGATCACAAAATCATTCTATTTTCCCAATTTACCTCAATGTTAAAGATAATTGAAAAAAGATTTAAAAAATCAAAAATTAAATACAGCCTACTAACAGGGCAAACCAAAAAACGGGAAGAGCAAATAGAACAGTTTAAAAACGGAGAAACTTCCATATTTCTAATCAGCTTAAAAGCAGGTGGAGTAGGGCTAAACCTAACTGAAGCGGATACCGTCATTCACTACGATCCTTGGTGGAACCCTGCAGTAGAAAACCAAGCAACCGACCGTGTCTATCGAATAGGGCAAAATAAAGAAGTATTTGTTTACAAACTAATCGTTGCCAATTCTATCGAAGAAAAAATCATCGAAATGCAAACCAAAAAGCAAGCATTACAAGATCAATTATTCGATAAAAAAGGACAAAAAGACCAAACAAAAATGACAGGAGAAGATTTAATAGGATTGTTGTCATAAATCATAAAGGTCAAATTGTTGCAAAAAAACATCTGTCCGCTTGAACTTGCAAGTCCAATATGTAACAGGTCGATTAATTGAACGGACAGGAAACTAATTTAAGGGTTTTTTTGGGCTCAATTTTCAAATACAACTTCATCCAAAGGTTTTCTACTAATTTTTGATGGAATGCAGGTGTTATCAATGTTTCCGATGTATACAAAAAAGGGGTCAAA
>CAYUHO010000170.1:0-3566 GCA_964444445.1 uncultured Piscirickettsiaceae bacterium
GAAAATATCGGCACTTTTTACCAGTATAAAATAATCTTAGTTATTAAGTGTTTCCCTAATAAAATATAATGCACCTCTTGACTACATTATATTAATCTAAATATTAAATGTCAAACATATTTAGCGCATAACTAATTGATTTTAAACGCTTTAACAACTAAGTCTAATTCTAGTTATCATTTTTATTAAGGTATAAGAATTAATAAAATCTCTTGACAATTTCGCCAATATAACGAGAATAGAAACAATTATCAACTTACTGAAATCTCCTATCAAAATAAGATGTTGAAAGTCACTCAAAAATTAAAACTGGTAAAAAAATGAAGACCAATATATTCGCAACACAATCAAACTATCTGTTTAACGTTATAAAACTTAGCTTAACGTTTTCAGTATTTACACTTGCCGCCTTATGGTCAATCAGCTCATCAGCAGATAATCAAAAAATCGTTGCAATAGACGGTTCTCTAACCGAAATCATCTATGCATTGGGTGAAGGCGATAAGATGGTAGGTAGAGATATCACAACAGTGTACCCACCAGAAGCACTAAAACTTCCAAGCGTAGGTTATATGCGAACCCTTTCAGCGGAAGGAATATTGTCTTTAAAGCCACAGCTTGTTATTGCCACCAAGGATGCAAAACCAAGAAGCGTACTTGATAAACTAAAAAATGCAGGCATTAGAGTAGAGTTAATTGACAATCAGTTTACGCTTGAAGGTGTAAAAGAAAAAATCAGACAGGTTGCAAAGGTTCTAAATAAAGACCAAAAAGCCGAAGAACTCATCAAAAATATGCAAAGCACCGTTGATAAGGCTACCAAGATTGCAAAAGCAAAACAAGACAAATATGGTACGGTTAAAGCGCTGTATGTGATGAATATGCGAGGCGGCAACATGATGGTTGCCGGCAAAGGAAGCCGTGCGGACACCATGTTCAATTTAGCACTGATTCAAAATCCTGCTGCCGATCATTTTAATGGGTACAAGCCACTTACTGCAGAAGCAGCGATCAAATACAATCCTCACTACATTGTTACTGCAATGCATGGATTAAAATCCAAAAAAGCAGTAAATAAAATTATTGATACCCCCGCTTTGCGTATGACAGAGGCAGGCAGTAAAAAACAAATGGCTGTTATGGAAAATGGTTTTTTAACGTTTGGCCCTAGAATTGGGAATGAAATTGAATCACTTGTATCAAAGGTTTATGGTCAATAACTATCGAATATCTGTCTAAATATCAAAAGTGCTAGTTATCTATCTATAAACCAACAAGAGAAAACCTGTGAGATTATTTAATTACCCAATTATTGGCCTGATTGTCATTGGCGTTGTCTTATTTGTACTGAGCCTATACTCCTTAACCGTTGGTGCGATACCCATCGCTACAATTGATGTTATTAACTCGCTTCTTGGCAAACAAGAAGATTTTCAAACAGCATTGGTTGTCAATGAAATCCGTTTACCCAGATTAATATTAGGCCTAATTGTCGGCGCAGGATTGGCTGTTGCCGGTGCCGCAATGCAAGGACTTTTTAGAAACCCTTTAGCCGACCCTGGGCTTGTAGGTGTTTCTAGTGGTGCGGCCTTAGCAGCTGTAACAGTCATTGTTCTCGGCAGTGGTTTCTTAAGCCAGTACGTTATTTTCTTGGATTATTTTGCCCTGCCTCTCGCTGCCTTCTTAGGAGGGGCACTCGTCACCTGGTTAATTTATAAAATCGCAACCAAAAATGGTAGAACAGATGTTGGACTCATGCTACTAACAGGGATCGCAATTGGTGCGATTGCAGGTGCGGCAACAGGACTGTTAACCTACTTTGCTACTGATGCAGAGTTACGAACCCTAACCTTTTGGAGTATGGGTTCAATTGCCAGTTCTTCTTGGCAAGATATCGGCATCTCAATTGGCCCTATTTTGATTTCAATCATCATTCTTCCTTTTTTCGCTAGAGCATTAAATGCCTTTTTAATGGGAGAAGCCGTTTCTTCACACATGGGATTCAATGTTAAGCAGCTTAAGTTCATTGTGATTGTCCTAACTGCGCTTGCAGTCGGTGCGGCAGTTTCTGTTAGTGGAATGATTGGATTTGTGGGCTTAGTTGCACCACATCTGGTTAGAATAATACTGGGACCTGATCATAGATGGTTACTCCCTGGTAGCGCAATGGTTGGCGCAATCCTGATTGTCGGTTCTGACATGGTTGCTAGAACGATTCTATCACCCTCTGAATTACCTATAGGTATTGTCATGTCAGCGCTGGGTGGGCCGTTTTTCCTCTGGCTATTAATTCAACGTCGTTCAAGAGTCGGGTTTTAGGAGTTTTATATGTTAAAAATAGACAAGCTTGACGTTACCCTACAGGGAAAACAAATTCTTAAACAAGTTGATTTTGAAATTGAAACCGGTATGTTTGTATCCGTACTTGGCCCAAATGGCGCGGGTAAATCAACCCTACTTAAAAGTTTATCTGGTGATATAAGTTCTGCCAGTGATCAAGTTATACTTGAAGGGCACTCGCTTGATGAGTACACTCCAAAAGAACTTGCAAACTTACGTTCCGTTATGCCACAAGCCATTCAGCTGGACTTTCCTTTTTTGGTTTCAGAAATAATTGAAATGAGTTTAGTCAACAATATTCCACTTAAAGACAGGGCTAAATATGTTGAAAAAGCACTTAGCTTTTTTGATGTCACTCATCTAAAGGACAGAAACTATCTAACACTATCTGGCGGGGAGCAACAACGTGTTCAGTTAGCCAGAGTCATCGCACAAATTACGATCAATAAAGATGATTCACCAAGGTATTTATTTTTGGATGAATGTACTGCCAGTTTAGATCTAGCGCATCAACATCAGGTTTTTGAAGTCGTCAGTGAAATCATCAAAAATAAGAATATAGCAGTCATCTCAGTATTACATGATTTAAATCTAGCATCCCAATACTCAGATAAACTGGTTTTGATGCAAGAAGGGAAAATAGTCAGTCAAGGTTCAGTAAGAGAGGTGCTCACTTCTGAACAGGTCTCTAAAGTCTATGGTTACCCTGTTCAAACCATTGAACACCATAATGGTTGGCCAATGATCATTCCTGCCTAACCTAGGCTTGCTCCCCCCCTGGTGATTTTTTTAAGTAAAAATCACCAGGGGGGATATAGCTAGCTTTATGGTTTATCGATCAAATAGTCTTCATAATCTAAATTGGGCTGATTAATGACCAATGGAATCGCCAGTAAGCCAACGCCTGCTAAGGTCACAGAGGTTGAACTCCCCGAATTTAAAGGGTGCCAATTTGCAAGCTTGTCTCCCCTGTCCAGCACTCTATAACCGCAAGTATCCGGTAACCAGTCAAATTTTGAAACCCTTTTTCGGGAGAGGGGAACACAGGTAGGTACATTTTTTGAACGGTTTGAATAATCGGAACACTTGCCCGTTTCGGTATCCGAATATTCACAAACAATTCGTGTATAGACGATTTCATCCGTTTCATCATCTTGAAGTTTTGTTAAGGAGAATTCACATCCGTTATTCAGTTTTTTCCTAACTAGACGATGAATAACTTTTCT
>CAYUHO010000171.1:0-3523 GCA_964444445.1 uncultured Piscirickettsiaceae bacterium
GCATTAATGCTTGGTGGACTCGGTTTTGTTGGTTTTATGGCTGCACGTTCGCGTAAAAAATAATAAGTAATCTTGTGAATAAAAGACCTTAATAAATTTCTATTTAAGGTCTTTTTTTATGTAGATAGGCTTATTCTTCAGCAAGATCATAGGGCATGGGTTCAATCGTAAACACATCGCTATTTTCATTTTTTAAATCACCTTTGATACTTTCTAGTGCTTTAACCGTTGTTACAACCAAAGCGATTGTTCCTTCATATATTTCAGGGGCAGCAGAAATAACAATAAATTTATAGCTTCTCTCTGTCGCATCCTGCAGTTTAATTTCTTCACCCGCTTTTGCTTCAAGTTTTGCCTTGGTGTGAATTCTTAACATTCGTTTGGTTGCTTTTCCACGGTAATGGGTTCGAGCAATAATTTCTTGTCCAGGATAACATCCTTTTTTAAAATTGATTGCATTGAGCTTGTCTAGGTTAATGAATTGGGCAATAAATTGTTCAGTAGTTTGATGGTTAATAACAGGTTGGCCTGAAACGATGTCAAGTAATGTCCAGTCTAATGAACCTACAGCTTCTCCGTTTGATTTAAGGGTTTTCCAAATTGATTTCATCATATCCATGTTACCGAATAACCGGTAGTTATGATAAGGACCAGGTACTTTAATAACCGTCACATTTTGAATGTCTTGACTGTCAATGACTTCAACTTGATAGGTATCTTTTGTTTTTAGGGTGAAGTCTCGTTGTAAATCTAAATCGGCAAATTCACCAGCGTAACCTATTTGAATTAATTCTTCTGAAATTTCTTCTAATTCAACTTTTGCCATCATTTTAAACATGCTAAGTCGTTTTAAGATGGTTTCTTTTAGGCTTTCATCAAATGATAAAAAATAGCTTTCAGCAATCTTAAAAACGATAATTAAAGCCAAAACTTTTCCTTGAGGGTCACAATAAGCCGTTAGTTGTGCTTTAGCGTCGGTGACTTCTTTTAAATCATTAGAAAATTGTCCTTGTAAAAAACTAAAGACTTCTTCACCAGAAGCTTTAATCAAAGCTTGTTTTGATAGGTCACTCACAATTGGACCGTGTTTTACCATGAAATGTTCAATTTCAGGTAAGCCAAAGGTTTTGATGTTATTGTTTTCATCAAATTGTGCACCTTGTTCATTTAAAAACTGTTTCCAATCTATGTTCATTCTATTTGCTCTTGATTTCTTTTTTTAAGATCGTTGGTTTGCTATTCTTTTGTTTATTCGGGTAGTCAACATTAAAGTTTAAGCCACGACTTTCTTTACGTTTTAAGGCACTATTGACCATTATTTCAGCCACCTGTGTTAAGTTGCGTAATTCTAACAAATCACTATTTAAATTATGTGCATAAAAATATTCTCTAACTTCGGATTTTAAAAGTTTTAAGCGTTTTTCAGCTTGCTTAAGCCGTTTGTTATTTCTGACAATACCAACATAATCCCACATGACTCGGCGTAGTTCATCCCAATCATGAGTGACTAATATTTTCTCCTTTGCTTGGGTGACAGAACTGGTATCCCAGGTTTTTATTTCTGCAAAATCCTGCTTTTTGATGGCGCTGTGATTTTTTTTGATATGCTGAAATGCCATTTCTGCAAAGACTAACCCTTCAGCAAGTGAATTACTTGCCAAGCGGTTTGCACCATGTAAACCCGTATAAGCTGTTTCGCCAATGGCATATAAACGAGATAAATCTGTCTGTCCATTTAAATCAGTATGAATCCCGCCACAAGTATAGTGTGCGGCAGGTACAACTGGAATTTGTTGTTTGGTAATATCAATCCCTGCTTTTAAACAACGGGCGTAAATAGTTGGAAAGTGGTATTTAATAAAGGTTTCGTCTTTATGGGTAATGTCTAAAAATACACAATCTACACCATGTTTTTTCATTTCAGCATCAATTGAGCGTGCCACAATATCTCGTGGCGCAAGTTCTGCTCTTTTATCATAATTATGCATAAAGGTTTCCCCATTAGGCAACCTTAATAGCGCACCTTCTCCTCGTAAAGATTCAGTAATTAAGAAAGAACGGTCTTTAGGGTGGTATAAGCAAGTAGGGTGAAACTGATTAAATTCCATATTGGTTATTCGACAACCTGCCCGCCAAGCCATTGCAATACCATCGCCTGTAGAAGTATCTGGGTTGCTAGTATATAAATAGCACTTACTTGCACCCCCAGTTGCTAAAACCGTGTAGTTGGCTAGAACCGTGATTACTTGATTGTTCTGTTTATTTAAAACATGACTTCCTAGGCACTGCCTGTTTTTTAAATTAATATTTTTATCGTAAATCAAGTCAACAGTCATATGCTCTGTTAGTATGGTTATATTCGGTTCATGAGTCGCTTTTTCAACCAATATTTCAATGATACTACGACCAGTGTGATCTGCGGCATGAATCACTCGGCGATGACTATGTCCACCTTCTTTGGTTAGGTGATAATCTTCGGATTCTATTTTTTTACTGAAAGGTACACCCATTTCAATCAGTTCATGAATTGTTTGTGAAGCATTTTCAGCAACTAATTTAACCGTTTCACTTTCGCAAAGCCCTGCACCAGCTTTAGTGGTATCTTCAATATGAGATTCGACTGAATCAAATGGGTCTAGAACGCCTGCAATTCCTCCTTGAGCATATTGAGTCGCTCCTTCAGACAATGAGGATTTTGCAATTAAAGTCACTTTAAACTGTTTTGCTAATTTCAATGCTAGCGATAATCCAGCAATACCACTACCAATAATTAAAATATCAGTTATGATTTTTTGAGAGGAAACGTTATAAGCCATTTATCTTAAAACTTGAATGAATATTGTTAATGATACTACAACTTAATGTGTAAGAGGGTAATTTAAAAGGGAGAGATTTTCCCTTTTTTTTAACGTAATCAAGCTTTTTCTTTATTTAAAAAAAATTGTAGCTAAGTAATTGGTTCTTTTTTGGCAAGCCATTGTTGTACTACTACAAAAAACATGGGGACTAAGAAAATACCGATTAGGGTTGCACTAATCATGCCACCAAGTACGCCTACACCGATTGCATTATGTGCACCAGAACCTGCTCCGCTACTAACAGCAAGTGGTAATACCCCAAAACCAAATGCTAGAGAGGTCATTAAAATTGGGCGTAAACGCTGTTTAGCTGCTTTTATGCTTGCTTCAACGGTATCCATACCTTGTTCGACGAGTTCTTTAGAAAACTCTACGATGAGTATGGCATTTTTGGTGGCAAGTCCAATAATGGTTAATAATCCAACTTGGAAATAAATGTCACTTGGTTTGCCTGTAAAAAAGGCGGCTAATAACGTCCCTAAAACACCTAGGGGGATAATTAACATCACTGAAACGGGTAAACTCCAACTTTCATATAATGCGGCTAGGCAAAGAAAAACGACTAGCATAGAGAGTACATAAAGTAGGATGGACAGTTTGCCTGCATTTTTTTCTTCATAGGATATCTTTGTCCATTCTATACTAGCCCCCTTGGGTAATTTTTG
>CAYUHO010000172.1:0-3491 GCA_964444445.1 uncultured Piscirickettsiaceae bacterium
AAAAAACTTCTTATTTGATAGTGATTTCAACTCAATAACGATTACTATTTGATATAATATTGTGTTAACTATTTGATTACCTAATTCAAGTTAACCTATAAGAAAGAGAACCCACCTACTGCTCAATAAGTACGTAAAAAACCTTGGCTTAAAATCATTCCTCATCCATATTAAAAAATACTCGTATATTTATCAAAAAGGTAGAATGATGATTTTAAATTATTAAGTGGTGGCGTAATCAGTGCTAATTAATTGTGACATGGGTGAACAGCTTTTACCTGACCCTGATAAACTGGTGATGCCTTTAATTGATTTGGCAAATATTGCTTGTGGTGGGCATGCGGGAACGAGTGATTCAATTGCTAAAACCCTTTCCCTTGCGAAACAACATGGTATTTTAATCGGTGCACACCCTGCTTATCCTGACAGGGAAAACTTTGGTCGCAAAAAGGTAACATTACCTTGGCAAAATTTAGCGAAGAGCTTAAGCGAGCAAGTAGCACATTTCCCAGACCAACAGCTTCATCATATTAAACCGCATGGTGCTTTGTATTTAGAAATGATGCGTGATGAGGCTTTATTTTTGAACTTACTTGCTTGGATGAAGGAGATTGCACCGAATAGTTTTTTGGTGATTCAATCAAGTATCAAGCCAAATTATAGGTCACTTGCAAAACAAGCTGGCGTGCCTATTTTACTAGAAGCGTTTGCAGACAGGGGTTATTTAGAAAGCGGTGAATTAATGCCACGTAGCCAACCTAACAGTTTGTATCAAGATGCCCAACAAATTGTGGCACAGTTTCAACGTTTAAGTCAGCAAGGCGAAATTGACACAATTTGTTTTCATTCTGATAACCCTGCTTCAATCAAGGCATTAGAGATGATTAACAATGCTTGAACTTGCCCCTGTTTATTTTGCTAAGCATAAAATTGAGGTGGAAGTCGTTTCGGAGACGGCTTTTATGTTGCGATTTTCAGAAAAGGTCTCAGTTGAACTACCAAGTATTATTCGCCAAGTGCAAGACCGATTGCAATCAGAAAACTATGTGTTAGAAACCCTGCCGTCTTACACTAGCTTAATGGTGATTTATAATGTAAACCAAGTTAACAACCTGCAAGCTTACCAAGCAATTCGCTCTGTCATTTCAGCGATGAAGCAAGCCGAAACTTCTCAAGAGACAAGACTTCATGAAATCCCTGTTTGCTATGATTTTTCATTTGCCTTTGACTTACAGACACTTGCTGAAAAAAATCAATTAACCGCTCAAGAAGTCATTAGAATTCACAGTCAGACTATCTATCAAGTTTATGCCACTGGCTTTAGCCCTGGGTTTGCTTATTTAGGGTTAGTGGACGATAAAATTAACCACCCTCGCCACACCACGCCTAGACAAAATGTACCTGCTGGTTCAGTTGGTATTGCGGATAATCAAACGGGAATTTATCCAAGTGAATCACCTGCAGGCTGGCAAATTATTGGGCAAACTCCATTAGATTTATCACTCAATCACCCAAAAAATTTAACTCGGTTTCAAGTGGGTGATCAAGTGAAATTTCGTGCCATTCCCTTATCAGAATTTCAGCGGATTAAACAGTCAAAATGTTAGGCTTTAAGGTTATTCAGGCGGGCTTTCAAGCTAGCATTCAAGACAAGGGGCGTTTTGGCTATCAAGCGTTTGGGCTAGCCAATTCAGGTGCGATGGACAAAACTAGTCTGCATTGGGCAAACTGGCTTTTGCACAATCTAAACCATGCAAGTGTGATTGAAATCCCTTTTGGTCAATTTAGTTTGTTGGCGTTGTCTGATACTTGGGTTTGTACGACAGGTGCAAATTGTCATTTTACGCTTAATGGCAAAAAATATTCACGTTATACCATTATTCGAATCAAACAAGGCGACCTGCTCAAGTGGCATCATTGTACAGAAGGCACACGGGCTTATTTGGCGGTTAGCAATGGTTTTAAAGAACAAGAATATTTTGGCAGTCAATCGGTTAATCTACGAGAAAAATTGGGAAATAGTCTAAAAAAAGAACAGGGTTTAAAGATTGATTCACCTTCAAAAGCAAATTTTAACCGAACCATGCCTAGAAAGTTTATCACCGAATTTTCAAGCCAACAGAGTCGCGTTAGGCTAAACTTAATTGAAGGCAATCAATTTCAACAACTGAATCAACAACAAAAGGAAAGCCTCTACAATCAGTCGTTTTCCGTTTCTAACCAAAGTGACCGAACCGCAACCCAGCTGATTGCAGAACAGCCGATTAAGTTAGCTAAAAATCAAATGATTTCCGAACCCATGCAAGCTGGAAGCCTGCAACTGTTACCTGATGGTAATATTATTATCATGCAAGCCGACCATCCTACCATTGGTGGCTACCCTAAACTTGGCAGTATTTTTTCGCTAGACTTGGACTTACTATCACAGGTGCAAACCCGTACAAAAATCAGACTACAACCCATTAATTTAGCGGATGCACAGAATAAATTAACAAAGTTCAATCACTTTTTTAATCCGTGAATAACCTCGTGTTTATACCCTTTAGGGAGCAAAGGTCTCTAAATAAGGCTTAACAGATTTAGGAATTCAAACCTCGCTGAAGTGAATTTTCAACAAGGTTTAAATAGATTAAATTGAATTATTTACGACGACGTGCGACCATAAAACCAACAAGTCCGATTCCAGCAAACATTAATGCATAGGTTGAAGGTTCAGGAACGGCAACCACCGAATAATCAATATTCAAGAAAGCGGCGTTAGAAGAATTTGGGCGCTCCATAGGTTCAAAATTATGCCAATTATTTCCATCACCTGGATTTGGAATAAACATATGGAAAGTGATATAGCTGTCAGAGGTAAACTCCGATGCACTGGTCGAAGAAACATCCCAAGAAATATAAGAGTTTAAAGTCACGCCCGAAAGTTGCTGGCTTGCAATGGTTCCACCGTGATCATTACCACTTGTGTTATAGGTTACTTGGTATTCATCCCAACTATCATTATTACCAATACCAATGTTAACAGCGCCATTATCTTCACCCCAACTATGATAAGCATTAAAGCTCATGCTATTGATAACCAATTGTTCACCTTGATTTAAACTATTGGTTAGTGATGACATATCAAAACCAAATAGATTTTGATAATCTCGGTCACCATCATTATCTCCCGTCCACAACCAAAAAGGAGCCCCCCCCCAGTTGGTATCTGGTTGAGTATTCGTTAGCGTTACATCTTGATCAACGCTTATTTGAATGGTATCTGCGTAAGCAGAAGCTGACATAGTAGCCATACTTGCTGCTACAACGATCGTATTTAAAAGTTTCATAAAACATACCTTGTATAATTATTTAAAAGCAATGAAAAAAAATTAATTGAACCGTAAAAACTCTTTCTTATTCTTTCCACGCTTTATTTCTTAAAAGTCTGTTTTCGTTAAGGAGGCACTAATAAGAAAAAACAGACCTGTTAATTATACTCATTATCATTC
>CAYUHO010000173.1:0-3447 GCA_964444445.1 uncultured Piscirickettsiaceae bacterium
TTTTGAAACCGAAGAGAAATTATTACTGGAGCCTTTTTCATTTTTTGTAAAGTGTTTTAGCTTGCCTGATTTATTTGCTGGGAAAATGCATGCATTGTTATTTCGTCAATGGAATAATCGAGTTAAAGGACGTGATTGGTATGATTTTGAGTGGTATATTCGTAATGGTGTGGCGTTTAATCTAAATCATTTTAATGAACGAGCAGTACAAAGTGGGGATGTGGATTCTCCGCTAAGTAAGGATGCGTTTTTGGACTTGTTAAACGATAGAATTAACACAGTGAATTTAAATAGTGCTAAACAGGATATTGAACGCTTTATTGATGAGGTTTCTTCATTACAAATCTGGTCTAAAGCCTATTTTTTAGCCTTAGCAGAAAAGATAAAGATAAAAAAATGACAATAAAAACGTTTATAAAAGGTAAAGATTCCAGTTTAGAGGACTCTATTTTAAAGATGAAAAACTTGTTACAAGTAGCTGGTTTTGAAATAGAAGAGGCGAGTTGGTTAAACCCTGTTGCGAATGTTTATTCTGTCCATATTCGTGATAAGAATTGTCCTGCTTTATTTACGAATGGTAAGGGTGCGTGTGAGAAATCTTGTTTGGCGAGTGCTTATGGTGAGTTTTTTGAACGACTTGCTAGCAACTACTTTTTTTCTGATTTTTTTATGGAAGAATCAGCAACTGATTTTTTGTATTACCCAAATGAAAAAAAACTGGACTTAGCGGAATATAAGTCTTGTTTAACACCTGAATTATGGCAACTGTATGATGTTGATAATGAGCTACAAGCAGAAGATTTTTTGAGCTTAAATGATGCAAAGCAACAAATAACTTGCTTGCCAATGGACGATGCTTTTACACAACAACAAGTTTACTTTCCAGTTAATATTTTTAGTAACCTTTATGCAAGCAATGGGTTATGTGCAGGTAATACTTTTTTAGAGGCGAAAGTACAAGGTTTGTCAGAGGTATTTGAACGTTGGGTGAAAGGTAAAATATTGAAAGAAAATATATGCTTGCCAGAAGTTCCTAATAATATACTTGAATCTTATCCCAACCTAGAAACAATTATTGAAGACTTAAAAAAACACGGGCTTGATGTTTCAGTTAGAGACGCTTCTTTGGGTGGAAAATACCCTGTTATTAGCGTGATATTATTTGAACAAAAAACAGGGCAGTGCTTTGCTTCTTTTGGTGCTCACCCTATTTTTGAGGTGGCAGTTGAACGCACTTTGACTGAATCATTACAGGGTCGAAAACTGGGTGAGCTTGACGGTTTTCAAACGCCCGTTTTTGATGCAGATTTAGTCGCGGATGATGAAAATATTGAAAACCATTTCATTGATTCAAGCGGATTAATCCACGCTAAATTTATTAGCCAGTCTTATGATTATGAATTCAGTGAATGGGATTTTAGCGGTGATACGCAGGCGCAATATGACTATTTGTTAAGCATTTTTAAACAACTGGGCGCGAGTGTTTATATTGCTGATTATCAACATTTTGAGTTGCCAGTTAGTCGTGTTGTTGTACCTGGTCTGTCAGAGGTTTTTCCGATTTCAGAACTAATCGACAATAATCAAAATCAAGGCCGAGTGTTAAGAGAGATTTTACAAGCCTTTTCAGAACAATTGGATGCGGAGCAAACTCTTGAAGAAATTGAGCAACTAGGTTTAACCGATCATCAAGGTGTCGCAAACTTAATTGGTTTGTTGCCGGATGCCGATAGTTATTGGAAAAAGTTTAAAGTAATTGAGTTAAAAATGTTCCTGCAACTTGCTAATCAAAATTATGAAGAAGCTTATGAAACCTTGCAAGACAGTTTTTATTTTGTTGATGACCAAACGATACGAACTTTTTACAAGGCATTAAGCATGTCGCTAGAAATTATTCTTTACGAAGATCAAACCGTTTATAACAAAAAAATGTTAAATAAATTATTTGGTAAATTGGTGATTGATAAAGTAAACGAATCGATTGCGGGCGAATGTTTGTTTTATGGGCTACCAATTGGTAATCAAGCCTTTGAAACAAGCAAAATGCATAAAAAGCTTAAGAGGGCATATAACATTGCTAAAGAATATAAAAATAATTAAAAAATCACCAGGGGGGGGGGTAAATTGAATAATTCTATTATTGTAGAAAGCTTAAATGGGCAAAAAAATGCCGAGTTTTGTATTATTTGGTTACATGGCTTAGGTGCAAATGGGCATGATTTTGAAACCATTGTGCCAGAGCTTAAAACAGACTTAGCGATTAAATATATTTTCCCTAATGCACCTGTTTCACCTGTCACGGTTAACGGTGGAATGGCAATGCCATCTTGGTATGATATTCGTAGCATGGAATCAATTACTGAAAATGCAGACTGGCAAGGCATGCAAGCAAGCGAAAACTATTTAAATCAACTGATAGAGCAGGCTGAAAAAGAAGGTTTTAGTCGCCAAAAAATACTGTTAGCAGGTTTCTCACAAGGTGGGGTAATTGCTTATCGAACGGCATTACAATCGGCAAAACCACTTGCTGGTATTATGGCACTATCAACCTATTTACCGCTAGAAGGCTCTGAAAACATTCAACAACCTAAAAATATTCCAATTATGATTGCTCATGGTACTCAAGATCCAGTTGTGCCTTTTAGGGCAGCGGAAAGTGCAAATCAAATACTAACTAAGTTAGGCTACAAACCTATCAATTTAAGTTACCCAATGCAACATCAAGTTTGTTATGAAGAAATTCAAGACATGACAAACTTTATTAAAGAAGCCTTCAAATGAGTTCAATAACCAAAACCAAACATCAAATACTAAAGCACCATGGTGGCGATGGCGACCATGCAAGACAAATGATAACCTCAAGTTATGAACGTAGGCATGATGAAGATTTTTGGAAATTTTGGAAAGAACAAGTCGCCATTAATCACCAGCAAGGCGACAGTATTATCGACCTAGGAGCAGGGATAGGTCAGTTTATTAACGACTGTGCAATACAATATCCTGAATCACAAGTATATGGAATAGATGCCGCAGACTATATGGTAGGGCATGCACTCGTTTTACCAAGCAATGCTCAAATTATTCAAGACGACCTACACAACCCAATCACAAATATAAAAAACAACAGCGTCAGCATGATAATGGCAAACATGGTTGTACACGAATTAACTCAACCCATTAAAATGTTCAAAGCCGCCCATAAATGGCTAAAAAAAGGCGGTAGATTTTGTGTAATAGACCTCGTACGCCAACCTCTTGCAGACTATTTAGAACACAAATATAAACAAACCAGTGTCGCCGCTGACGGCACCAGCGTTGAAGCATTAGAAGACGCGTTTGAACACTTCCTAGAACACAATCGCTATCATGCAGAAGACCTTGTCTATATGCTAAAAGCATGTGGTTTCAAACTAATTGGTAAACCAGAAAAAACAGGTCGGTTTGTTA
>CAYUHO010000174.1:0-3420 GCA_964444445.1 uncultured Piscirickettsiaceae bacterium
GTCCAACAAATTGTCCAAGTTGCAGTTGATGATTCACCTGCAACAGCAGCAGCAGCTTCTATAGAATCTACTCCTTCTTGAGGTGTTATTCTAAACAAAGAGATAATATCTGTTGCTTTTGGCTCGTAATCTGGTTGCCAATAGCCCATGTCAGCATAAGCCATTACTCCGCCTTTTTTGTAGCGGTCATCATTTTTAGGTTTACCCATAATAATTGTTTTTAAAAGATTAATAAATAGTTAATAATATTAGGAGACTCTCTCCCTGTTTTTTTTATTTGTTTTGTGTCAATTCGCCTGACTCGTAACGTTTTGTCATTTCGTCTAAAGAAATTGGTTTGATTTTATCAGCATTACCAGCTGTACCAAATCTTTCAAACCGATCCTCTACCAATTCTTGCATTTTATTGGTGCCTGGCAAGGTAAATTTTCTTGGATCGAATTGTTTTTTATCTTCCATTGCTATTCTACGCATTTGACCTGTGATTGCCATTCTGCAATCTGTATCAATATTTACTTTACGTACACCATTTTTGATACCCTGTTCAATTTCTTCTACGGGTACACCATAAGTTTGTGGCATTTCACCTCCATACTTATTGATGATATCTTGTAATTCTTGAGGTACTGAACTAGAACCATGCATTACCATATGTAGGTTTGGCATTAATTTGTTAATGCCTTTTATTACATCCATATTAAGTATTGCACCATCTGGCTTACGTGTAAATTTATAAGCTCCATGAGAAGTTCCGATAGCAACTGCTAATGCATCAACTTGTGTTTTGGTAACAAAATCATAAGCTTCATCTGGGTCGGTTAATAATTGATCCATAGTCAATTTACCTTCAAAACCATGACCATCTTCTTTTTCACCTTCACCCGTTTCTAATGAACCTAAACATCCTAGCTCTCCTTCTGTTGATGCTCCCACCGAGTGTGCCATAGAAGCCACTTTTTTAGTAATGTCAACATTATACTCATAACTTGCCAAAGTACTACCATCAGCTTCTAAAGAGCCATCCATCATTACACTGGTAAAGTTGTTTTTAATTGCGGTTAAACAAGTTGTATACCCGTTACCATGATCTTGGTGTAAGCAAATTGGAATTTGAGGGTACATTTCTACCGCTGCATTTACCATATGTCTGATGAAAATATCACCGGCATATTTTCTTGCTCCATTACTGGCTTGCAAAATAACCGGTGAGTTGGTTTTTTTTGCTGCTCGCATAATGGCTTGAATCTGCTCTAGATTATTAATGTTGAACGCTGGAACACCATAGCTATATTCAGCGGCGTGGTCGAGTAGTTGTCTTAGTGTTATTAATGCCATAATATTTAATTTTAAGTTAGTATTTTGTTAGTCTAATTTGGAAAGAATTTCATTCATTTCCTTTATGGTCGCTGTTGGGTCTTCAGCTTTGTAAATAGCAGATCCAGCAACTAGTATATCAGCCCCTGCTTCGGCAATTTCAGCGATGTTGTTCAGTTTGACCCCACCGTCAACTTCTACCTCAATGTGTTCTAAATTTTTATCTTTTAGAATTTGTTTGAGTTCTTTGAGTTTGTTGATTGTATGTGGTATAAAGCTTTGCCCACCGAAACCAGGGTTCACCGACATAATCAATATCAAATCTAAATCATGGATGATGTCTTCTAATACGTTTAGGGGTGTGTGCGGATTAAGCGAAACACCAGCTTTAACCCCAGCAGCTTTTATTTGTTGGATCTCACGATGTAAATGCGTTGATGCTTCATAGTGAATGGTTAAATAATCGGCTCCGGCATCAATAAAATCATCGATATGGCTACCTGGGTTTTCAATCATTAAATGCACATCTAAAGGCATTTTTGTTCTCGCTTTTAGAGCTCTAACGATTAATGGCCCTATGGTGATAACTGGAACAAAATGCCCGTCCATTACATCAACATGAACAACATGTGCACCTGCATTGTCTATCAATTCAATGTCTTCGCCCAATTTCCAAAAATCTGCGGATAATATGGAGGGGGCTATCTTTTTCTGTTTGCTCATAATAGTCTATCTTTTTAGTTGATGAATTCCTTTTACAAATCGCATTGAGCCTGTCTTTGAACGAATTACAACACTGTGCGTAGTAACACCACCTTTATTGTCAAAACGAACACCTTCTAAAAATGAGCCTTCTGTAATACCCGTAGCAGCAAAAAATGCGTTATCTGAATTTACCAGAGTATCTAAAGTCAATACTTCGTCAAGATCAACATTATCTCTCTTTAAGTCTTCTATTTCATCTTCAAGAAGAGGATGTCTCAATCCTTGCATTCCCCCATTTAATGCTTTTACGGCACATGCTGCAATAACACCTTCTGGTGTACCACCTATACCCATTAATACATCAACTCCTGTCCCTGGAATAGCAGCCATTAACGCTCCCATAACATCACCGTCAGTATGCAGTGTGATACGAGCACCTGCTTTTCTAATACTTGCAATAATACCCTCATGCCTTTCTTTTTTCAGTACAAAAACAGTTAAATCACTCACAGGGCGACCTAAAGCTTCCGCAATTTTATAAAGGTTTTCTTCTGGCGATAACCTTATATCAATAACATCTTTGGCTTTTTCTTCTACCACTAATTTATTCATGTAAAAAGAATTTCCAGGATCCCACATACTGCCTTTATCAGCAACACCTAATACGGCAATGGCATTTGGCCTTCCTTCAGCTAATAGACTTGTGCCTTCAACAGGGTCAACAGCTATATCAACTTCAGGTCCATGACCATTACCAAGTTCTTCTCCGTTATATAGCATTGGTGCTTCATCTTTTTCTCCTTCGCCAATCACCACGACACCTTTCATGTCAACTGTGTTTAAGTAAGCTCTCATAGCATCTACTGCAGCACCATCTCCCCCGTTTTTATCTCCAGTACCCATAAACCTTGCAGAGGATATTGCTGCAGCTTCTGTAACTCTAACCAGTTCCATCGCTAAATTTCTATCTGGTTGCATTTTCATTGTTTGTTTTTTCATAATATTTTATCTTCTTAAAAGTTTATCGGTGTCAATATTTTTCAGGCTATCACTAACCATTAAAGCACCTTCGAAATTTTCATTTTTGGTGTAATCATTAAAGGTAACTACGGTAGGTATATTTGCCTTTAATGCTGCTTTTGTGCCAGATTGAGAATCTTCAATCACTAAACATTCCTCTGGTTTTAGTTTCAATTGTTCAAGGCATTTTTCGTATAGAATACCATTCTCTCCTGTTTTGACCCCTGATTCCTTTCCTAAAATCGGGTTAAAATGTTTTTTATAGCTGGTCAATTGATTGTCGAACAATGCGTGTACCTGCTCTTCATGTGAGGTGGTGACTACCGCCAACTTCAGATTTTTGGCAATTATTTTTTCTATAAATTCCACAATGCCTTTTCT
>CAYUHO010000175.1:0-3377 GCA_964444445.1 uncultured Piscirickettsiaceae bacterium
GGGTTATAACCTATTCCGCTTCACGAAATTATCGAACACTGCAAAAACCTAAAACCTAAAACCTAAACTAAAGCTAAAACGCTATTCTTTCTTTATCAATGCATCGATGACTTTTTTTACTTCTGGATTGTCCCACTCTATAGCGGTATTGACGGAATACTGTATTTTTCCGTCCGCATCGATTAAGAAAGAGCTCGGAAAGGAAAAGATTTCATAATTTGCGGAAACCCTACCATCTAAATCAATCAGCACGGGAAAGTCTACTTGCACTTTTTTAAGAAAAGCGGCTATGGTTTTTGGGTTTTCTTTAAAGTTAACGGAAACAATTTCAAACTGATTTTTATCAAACGATTCGGCTAAACGGTTCATTGAAGGGATCTCTTTGACACAGGGAGGACACCAGCTAGCCCAAAAGTTAAGTGTCTCCTTAATGTGGCAGGGTATTGGTTTATGGTTATTTCTTCCCCTGACTCAAGAGGTAAAAAATGAGTTTGATTGGCATGTAGTAGATTGGAAAATAAGATGAGGTTAGCTAAGAATATCCAGGTACGCATGAGAAAAGATCTTTAATCTTTGAGCAAGTTAAATTCAATTATATGTCATGATTATCTTGTAAAGGTCGCAATATATTTTACAATGATAAAAATTAAGTCAAAACACAAAAAATCGATTTAGAGGGTGAGAGAAATGGTTTTTGAACAAGCTACTGATTCAAAACGCTGGGATGTGGTTGTCGTTGGTGGTGGAATGGTAGGCGCGACGACGGCTCTTGATTTCGCCCAAAATGGCTTTGAAGTATTGCTGTTGGAAAAAACACAACCTAAGCTAGAGTGGGATAATACCCGACCTTATCAGGCGCGTGTTAGTGCGCTTACAAGAGCGTCTGAAAATATTCTTAAAAACTTAGGCGTATGGGATGGAATTGAGAAACGCCGGTTTCATGCCTTTACCGATACGCATGTATGGGAAGATATTTCCAGTGCAGAGGTTCATTTTTCAGCCGCTGAAATTTCAGAGGAAAACTTAGGTTTTGTTATCGAAAATGAAGTGATTGTGGCAAGTCTGTGGGAAAGGTTGATTCAGCATGATAGGGTTGGTTGCGCTTTTGGAGAAAAAATTGTCTCCATTGATTTAACAACAGAACATGCGCAATTAATATTTCAATCAGGAGAGTTGGTCACGACTAAACTGTTGGTTGCCGCTGATGGCGCTTTTTCATCTGTTCGTGATTTGGTTGGGATTAAAACCATTGAACGAGACTATCAGCAGTGTGCCATAGTAGGGTGTGTGAAAACAGCGCTTGATAATCAAAACACCTGCTGGCAACGTTACCAAGATGATGGCCCTTTCGCATATTTAAGTATGGAAAAGAACATTAGTTCAATCGCTTGGTATTTACCAGTTGAAAAAATGGAGTGGGCATTAGGATTAAGTGATTCTGACTTTAAGCAAGCAATTGAAAAAGCCTCTGGTTCAAAACTTGGTAAGGTAGAGGAGGTGTATGAAAGAGCGGGTTTTCCACTTATCAGAAGGCATGCAGAACACTATGTAGAACCACATTTTGCACTGGTCGGTGATGCAGCTCATACCGTTCACCCTCAAGCGGGTCAGGGTGTTAATTTAGGTTTGCTGGACGCGGTTGCATTGGTTGAGACGGTTGCGAAAGAACGAAAGCAAACAAACAAAGACTGGGGGCGAAAATCTGTTCTTAGGCGATATGAACGATGGCGTAAGGGTGATAATATTGTTGTTCAAAGAGCAATGGAAGGTTTTGATTGGCTGTTTAAACAAGATAGCCAGCCTAAAAATTCTTTAAGATATTCTTTCGTTAATTTAGCGAACAACCTTAACCCCATTAAGAATTGGTTGACCTCACAAACTTTAAATGGCAGAGGAAACTTACCTGAAAAGGCTAAGAATTAGTCCGATCGATGAATATCATCATTTGACTGATTTTTTCTCAGGCGTTTTAATTTATTTCGGTTGTTAAAAATTGCTGTAAACTGTTGCTTTTTTGTCAGTTTTTCATTTATAATTTACGCAAAATCACCAGTCCTCATCAAGAAGATGACATCTGGAAAACTACTAACAAAAAGACTTCATGAGCCAACTGAAAAATAATTTTTCCTTTTTTTTTAGATTTATAACTAGTTGTTTTATAAATTTTTTTCTATTTTTAAGGTCTTTTAATAAGATAAAAATACTTCTTATTAAGGTTTTGGTAACTAGACTGCTGTACCTACCTTGTAAATCATTACAAGTTTTAGGTTAAAGGGAATTTAGAATGGATAGAGAATTTCATAAAATAATACGAGATCGAAGCGAAGTTTCAGTGCGTTATGATTGGCAGTCAGAAGCTATTTGGTTATATTCAAAACCAAAAGCTCGACCTTGTTATAGTATTGAACTCTTGACACAGTATAAAGAGATTCAACAGGAAGTGATTGACTATTTTGAGTGTAATGACTTTCAACCGAAGACACCAATAAAGTACTTTGTAAGTGCATCGCAAACACCAGGGATTTTTAATTATGGTGGTGATCTTGATTTGTTTTCAGAGTTAATCGAAACAAAAGATAGAAAGCGTTTCTTTGAGTATGCTAAATTGTGCATCGACGTAATTTATACCAACCATGTAAATTTAAACCTTCCTCTTACAACGATTTCTTTAGTTGAAGGCGATGCTTTTGGTGGAGGGTTTGAAAGCGCAATTTCATCAAATGTCTGTATTGTTGAAGAACAAATCAGAATGGGCTTTCCTGATATGCGTTTTAATCTTATTCCCGGTGTTGGGGCTTATAGTTTCTTATCTCGAATAGTAGGCACAAGGGTGACCGAAGAGATTATTAAGACAGGTCAAATATACGAAGCTGGTTCTCTTTATGAAAGGGGTGTTATCTCTGAGATGACGCCTAAGGGAACGGGTCATGAAGCAGTCAATAATTACATTAAAAATCATGCCAAAGTCTTTAATGGTATGCAAGCCTTGCAAGCCGCCCGAAAAAGATATCACTCGATAGATTATAGTGAATTGATTGACATTGCTGAAATTTGGGTTGATGCTGCCATGAATCTAACTTCAAAAGATTTAAAAATGATGCACAGAATTGTGAATGCTCAAAACAAAATGGAAATTAGTGAAAAGAGTAGTTTAAGAACAAAGCAAGCACGAAGGTTTGATCAAGAAGAAATTACTTTTCCCTTTAAAACGGCTGATGGCAGAATTATTACTGAAGATCGCCGTAAAATGAAAGACCCAAGAGCAAAAGAAGGCTAGTTGTTCAGTGTCTCCTCGTATCATAACAATTGTGAAAATTAAAGCCCTTAAGTCTATTGAAACTAACGTTCTAAATGCCAAATGGGGTTTTGGATGAATC
>CAYUHO010000176.1:0-3343 GCA_964444445.1 uncultured Piscirickettsiaceae bacterium
TTAATCGACAACTTAACTCTGCCTTGTTTATCAATATCAATCAACTTAACTCTAATTTCTTCGCCTTCAGAAATATAAGCACTGACATCTTCAACACGTTCTTGCGCAATTTGCGAGACATGGACTAACCCTTCTTTACCTGGCATATAGGCAACAAAAGCACCAAAATCAACAATTTTCTTAACAACCGCATCATAGGTTTTACCAATTTCAGGTTCAGCAGTTATTTCTTCAATTTTTGCCTTTGCTAGCTCTGCAGAACTCTTATCCTTAGAGGCAATTTTAACGTTCCCTTCATCATCGACTTCTATCACACAACCGGTTTCTTCAGTTAACGCTCTGATATTCGAACCACCTTTACCAATAATCTCTCTGACTTTTTCAGGTTTAACCTTAATCATATAAAACTTAGGTGCATTACCCGCAACATCTTCTCTCGAAGAACTGATCGCTTTCGCCATTTCTGTTAAGATAGTTAAACGCCCTGTTTTAGCTTGTTCAAGCGCTATATCCATGATTTCTTCAGTGATACCAGAGATTTTAATATCCATTTGCAGTGCGGTAATTCCCTGCTCTGTTCCTGCTACCTTAAAATCCATATCACCTAAGTGATCTTCATCACCTAAGATGTCTGATAAAACCGCAAAACCTGCTTCTTCCTTAACTAACCCCATTGCAATACCAGCAATTGGTGTATCAATTGGAACACCAGCATGCATTAATGCCATTGAGGTTCCACAAACCGATGCCATGGAAGAAGAACCATTAGATTCTGTTATTTCTGAAACAACTCGAATGGTATAGGGAAATTCTTCAAACGTTGGTAGTAACGCTGCTACACCACGTCTAGCAAGCATACCATGCCCTATTTCACGACGTCCTGGCGTTCCTACACGTCCGCACTCACCAACTGAGTATGGAGGAAAGTTATA
The DNA here is from genome assembly GCA_964444445.1 of uncultured Piscirickettsiaceae bacterium. GTDB lineage: Bacteria > Pseudomonadota > Gammaproteobacteria > Thiomicrospirales > Thiomicrospiraceae > Hydrogenovibrio. The sequence continues at coordinate 933 of CAYUHO010000176.1, forward strand.
ATGCAACATAAATCGATCGTGATAAGAACCAGCCAAATCATCTACGATTTTTGAATCTTTTTCAGTTCCAAGTGTTGTAACAACGATTGCCTGAGTTTCACCACGTGTAAACAAAGCTGAACCATGTGCTTTATTTAAGATTCCGACCTTACAGTTTATGTCACGAACGGTACTTCCATCACGTCCATCAATTCTAGGTTCACCGGCAATAATTCTTGTTCTAACGACGTCTTTTTGTAACTTGCCAAACATTTTCGCAACATCACTGGCATCAACGTCACCTTCATCAGTAACAAGTTCAGCATTAACCTTTGCTTTTGCTGCGTCCAATGCGTCATATCTAGCCATCTTATCCGCAATTGTGTAAGCAGCTTCAACATCGGCTTTTACACAATTAAAAACTTGTTTTTTAAGTTCAGTATTTTCAGCGGCAGCCTGCCAATCCCAAGTAGGTTTTCCGGCTTCATTTTTAAATTCTGAAATTGCATCAATTGCAACTTGCATCTGTTGATGACCAAACATTACCGCGCCTAGCATCACTTTTTCTGATAGTTCTGCAGCTTCTGATTCAACCATTAATACCGCTTCAGAAGTTCCTGCAACACTTAACTCTAAATCAGACGTTTCTAAATCAAAATCAGATGGATTCAAGCTGTAACCTTCTTCTTCAGAATAACCCACAATTGCTGCACCAATTGGACCATCAAACGGTATACCCGAAATAGCAAGAGCCGCAGAGGTTCCAAGCATTGCTGGCACTTCTGTCCCTACATTTTCATCTAACGAAATCACCGTTGCAATGATTTGAACTTCATTCATAAACCCTTTGGGAAAAAGTGGGCGAATCGGTCTATCAATTAAACGAGAGGTTAAGGTTTCTTTTTCAGATGGACGTGCTTCTCGTTTTAAAAATCCACCAGGAATTTTACCAGCGGCATAAGCCTTTTCTTGATATTGAACGGTTAAAGGGAAAAAGTCCTGTCCTTCTTTTGCTAACTTAGCGGCTACAACCGTCACTAACAGTTGTGTTTCACCCATAGAAATCATTACTGCACCATCAGCTTGGCGGGCGATTTCGCCTGTTTCTAGCGTAACTTGATGATTTCCATATTGGAAGGACTTGGTAATTTTATACATCTGTATTTCCTTTAAAATAAAATATCCAACCATTATCACAAAGACTTATATATAACACAATAAAAAGATAAACATTAGGTATAAAAAAACCCGCTCTAGGCGGGTTTTTTTAAAGAATAGATTACTTACGTAAACCTAATTTCTTAATCAAAGTAAAATATCTTTCAGCTTCTTTACGGTGTAAATAATCAAGTAGTTTACGACGACGACTTACCAAACGCAATAAACCTGTACGAGAGTGGTTATCTTGCTTATGAGACTTAAAGTGCTCAGTTAGATACTTAATACGGTGAGTTAGTAGTGCAACTTGAACTTCAGAAGAACCAGTATCTCCTTCGCAAGTAGCGTATTCTGCAATGATTGCAGCTTTATCTTGTGCTGTTAACATATAGTTAATTCCTTTTCATTCGGCTTTTAAATTATAACCGCTACCCACAGCCGACAGCAGGAGCGAACGCGTGCATTATACAGATTTAATAACTAATTTCAACGTTTACCTGTACCATGCATATAATTTTCAATATGCGATAAATCTTGACTCACTTCCCTGACCAAATGATCTAAACTAACAACCGCATTTTCTAATAAGTTTACCGCAATATAAGGACACTCGACCTTTAGCCTATCATACATTGCCCTGGTAATTTCAATTAGCTTAACTGGGTTTTTTCCGGCGCTCATTCTAAGTTGTCTAGGCACCCCATCAAAAAACGACATTTCACCAATTAAGGTACCTGTTTCTTGCTTACCAATCATTGATTCAGACTGACCATCAGACGATGTAAAAGCGACCTTACCTTTATAAATAAAATACATAGAACTCCCAACCTCACCCATATCAGAAATAACCTCATGCGGTTGGAATTCTTTTTCTTGTAAATAGCGCGTCATGGTATCCACTTCATTTAGTGTCAATGACTCACAAATTGTATATTTTTGAAAATAATCAAAAAGTGCTTGTGCTGTAATTTTGATAAACTAACTCCTCTTTTTAGCAATAAATGAAGCGACGGGTCTTCCATCATCTAACCTGTCTATTCTATCAACTATTATTTCAAATTCATTCTCTTTCTTAGAATTCGTAAAAATTTCTGCAAACTCTCCAGGTTGCACAATATAATTTGGGTTTTTTGGCGAACTAAATGCTTGCACACCCTCTGAAAAGGCCTGAAAAACCAAAAAACCACCAGGGGGGGTATGCTGTTTAATCCAATGAATTAATTCTCGATTTAAATAGCGAATGGGCTCTTCTCCGCTTTGTTGAGTGAAAAAAA
>CAYUHO010000177.1:0-3297 GCA_964444445.1 uncultured Piscirickettsiaceae bacterium
ATGGCGGATTGATAGGTTAACTTCATGGAATCAAAGTCAATGGTATTTTTATCACTAAATAAGTGAGAAACAACACTTGCTTGCTGTTCAGTTTTTGAAGCGTATGATGAAACCTTTACACCATAAATTTCTTTATCGCCATTAGCTAAGGTTTTAACAGTACTATCAACGGCATTATTTTTATAGTTTTGTATTACACTGATATTATTTGAAGTTTCCATGTCGTTTATCTACTAAATTAGTATTTATCTGTACTTTAGTTAATCGGCAATTTTACCCATTACTTTAGGGAAAGTAAAAGATAATTAAATCAAAGTGATATAAGTGGTAAAATTCGCGTATTAAAAGTAGATAGAAGTCATCATGGAATTAGCACCACTTTATAGCAAAATAAAAGATTTTAACCAACGTACAAACGTACTTAGGGGGTATCTTTGACTTTGATATCCAGCAAGAACGTTTAGAAGAAGTTGATCAGGAATTAGAAGATCCTAACGTTTGGAATGAACCAGAAAAAGCACAGGCTTTAGGGAAAGAAAAAGCCCATCTAGATAAGGTTGTAAAAACAATTTTAGATTTGGAGGGCAGCCTTGAAGAAGTAAAAGAAATTTTAGAAATGGCTGAGGTGGAGAGCGATGAGGAGCTGGTTACAGAAGTTGAAAATGAATTAAACCGTTTAGAAAAACTGCTTGATGATTTGGAATTCCAAAGAATGTTTTCGGGTGAAATGGATGCGAATAATTGTTATCTTGAAATTCAATCAGGTTCGGGTGGAACAGAAGCGCAAGATTGGGCTGAAATGATTTTGCGTATGTATTTACGCTGGGCAGATTCGCATGAGTTTAAGGCTGAGTTACTTGAGGTTTCAGCAGGAGATGTTGCTGGTATAAAAGGGGCAACTATTCATATCAAGGGTGACTATGCGTTTGGTTGGCTTAGAACTGAAACGGGAGTGCATCGTTTGGTGCGTAAATCACCATTTGATTCTAACTCCAAGCGTCATACTTCTTTTGCTTCCGTATTTGTTTCGCCTGAAATTGATGATAGTTTTGAGGTGGACATTAACCCTGCTGATTTACGAATTGATGTTTACCGTGCCAGTGGTGCAGGTGGACAGCATGTGAATAAAACGGAGTCTGCGGTGCGTATTACGCATTTACCCACTAATACAGTAACTCAGTGTCAAAATGGACGTTCGCAACACCAAAACAAAGCCGAGGCAATGAAACAATTGCGGGCAAAATTGTATGAGTTAGAAATGTTAAGTCGAAGTGCAGAAAAACAAGAAATGGAAGACAATAAATCTGATATTGGTTGGGGAAGTCAGATTCGTTCTTATGTATTAGATTCGGGGCGAATTAAAGATTTGCGAACCAATATTGAAACGGGTAATACTGGTGCAGTATTAGATGGCGCTTTAGACCAGTTTATTATTCCAAATTTAAAAGCGGGCATTTAAGCCCTAATTAAACCGTAAAATTTATTAAAAATCACCAGGGGGGGGTACTCTCCTGAATTATAAAATTAGTAGGAAAAATCATGGCAAAAAATGATGCTAACAACGAAGTAATAGACGAAAACAAAATTATCGCTGAAAGAAGAATAAAACTTGATGGTCTAAAAGAAATCGGACATCGTTATCCGAATACGTTTCGTCGTAAGGATTTGTCGATAGATTTAATTGCTGAATATGATAAATTTACTAAAGAAGCCTTAGCAGAGAAAGAGCCTGTACGAGTTAAAGTGGCTGGACGTATGATGTTACGTCGAATTATGGGAAAGGCAAGTTTTGCCACCATCCAAGATACTGAGGGACGTATTCAGCTGTATGTTACGCGTGATGAACTACCGGAAGGATACTATAATACTCAGTTCAAAAAATGGGATTTGGGTGATATTATTGGTGCGGAAGGTTACCTGTTTAAAACCAATACGGGTGAGCTCTCGATTCACGTAGAAGCAATTGAACTGATTACAAAATCAATTCGTCCATTACCTGATAAATTCCATGGTTTACAAGACCAAGAAGTTAAGTATCGTCAACGTTATGTTGATTTGATTATGAGTGAGGAAACACGCAATACCTTTAAACTACGTTCAAAAATCCTACAGCATGTGCGTACTTTTTTGATGGGCAAAGGGTATATGGAAGTTGAAACTCCAATGATGCATGTTATTCCAGGGGGGGCAACTGCGAAACCATTCAATACTCATCACAATGCCTTAGATATGCCGTTATATCTACGTATTGCCCCTGAACTTTATTTGAAGCGTTTAGTGGTTGGTGGTTTTGAGCGAGTGTTTGAAATCAACCGAAGTTTTAGAAATGAAGGGCTTTCAACACGTCATAACCCAGAATTTACCATGGTTGAGTTTTATGCTGCTTATACTGATTACACAACCTTGATGGACTATACTGAGGAAATGTTAAAAGAAATTGCCGAACTCGCTGTTGGCTCAACTCAAGTTCCTTATCAAGGACAAGTTTTTGACTTTGCAAAACCTTTTGCTCGTTTAACAATGAAGGACTCAATTGTTAAATACAATCCTCAAGTTAAATTAGAGCAACTAGCGACAATTGAAACTGCCACCGATCTTGCAAATGAAATGAATGTACATATCGAAGACTCTTACGGATTAGGGAAAATTATCACCGAGATTTTTGAAGCCCATGTTGAAGAAAAACTGATGGATCCAACTTTCATTACACAATACCCTGCTGAAGTTTCACCTCTAGCCAGACGTAATGATGAAGATGAGTTTATTACGGATAGATTTGAATTGTTCATCGGCGGTAGAGAGCTAGCAAACGGGTTTAACGAGTTAAATGATGCAGAAGACCAAGCTGAAAGATTCCAGTCTCAAGTACAAGCAAAAGATGCAGGTGATGATGAAGCAATGCATTACGACGAAGATTACATTACAGCCTTAGAGCATGGAATGCCACCCACGGCAGGCGAAGGAATAGGGATTGATCGATTAGTCATGTTATTTACAGATTCAGCATCAATCAAAGATGTTTTATTGTTTCCACATATGCGTCCTGCATAAGACTACTTTTTAGTTAAAAATCACCAGGGGGGCAACTCCCCTTAAGAAACAATTACTAGTTGTAATTGTTTAGCTTAATGTTAGCTTTTTATTGTTATAGGTCAATTTGTATTAATTGACATCAAATATTATTTGCGTATAATTCTCTATATAGGATTTCTACTTGATAGTTGTCTGAAGGGTGAAGGTGGTCATTTTTTTAATTATTTATAGGAAATTAATAGTATGAAAAATTTATCTAAATTG
>CAYUHO010000178.1:0-3261 GCA_964444445.1 uncultured Piscirickettsiaceae bacterium
GTAAAATGGCTGGTAGAGGTCATAAAGGTCAGAAGTCACGTTCTGGTGGTATGCCAAAGATTGGTTTTGAAGGTGGTCAAATGCCTTTGCAACGCCGTCTTCCTAAGGTTGGTTTTTCTTCACGTAAATCTGCATTTATTACAGATATCCGTTTAGATGTGATTTCAGCTTTAGATGCAGATGTTATCAATTTATCAGTTTTAAAAGAAGCAGATCTTATTGGTGAGAAGATTAAGTCAGTTAAAGTAGTAAATTCTGGTGAGGTTTCAAAATCAATTAAGTTGTCTGGTATTCGTACGACTGCTGGAGCTAAGGCTGCAATTGAAGCTGCTGGTGGTTCTGTAGAAGACTAATTATGGCTAATCAATCAACTGCAAATTCAGGTACAAACGAACTAAGACAAAAAATATTTTTTGTTTTAGGTGCGCTAATCATTTATCGATTAGGAACGCATATTCCTGTTCCACTGATTGACCCTGTTGCACTTGCGGCAATGTTTGAGCAACAGAAAGGTACTATTCTAGACATGTTTAACATGTTTTCTGGTGGTGCTTTAGAAAGGCTGTCTATCTTGGCATTAGGGATTATGCCGTACATATCTGCATCTATTATTATGCAGTTATTGACAGTGGTTTCACCGACTTTAGAAAGATTAAAAAAAGAAGGTGGGGACGCTGGGCGTAGAAAAATAACGCAATATACACGTTATGGAACGGTTGTTTTAGCGACTTTTCAAGCCCTCGGAGTATCAATTGCTTTAGAGTCCCAGAATATAAATGGGATGTCTGTTGTTGTTGAAGGTGGTTTGATGTTTAAGATAATTGCAGTGACAACACTAGTTGGTGGAACCATATTTCTGATGTGGCTTGGTGAGCAAATTACAGAGCGTGGAATTGGAAATGGTATTTCACTAATTATCTTTGCGGGTATTGTTGCTGGTTTACCTAGTGCTTTAGGTGGCACTTTTGAACAGGTTAATACTGGTGCTATGCATGCAATTACTGCATTTATCTTAATTGCGTTAGTTTTTATGGTGATAGCATTTGTTGTTTTTGTAGAACGTGGTCAAAGAAGATTACCAATACATTATGCTCAAAAAATGCGTGGCAGGAAACTATATGGTGGGCAAGAAGGGCATTTGCCATTGAAGTTAAATATGGCAGGTGTGATTCCTCCTATCTTTGCTTCTAGTATTATATTGTTTCCAGCAACACTTGGTGGTTGGTTTGGTTCTGCAGAAAATCTAGGATGGTTGAAAGATATTGCGACGACTATGTCGCCAGGTCAGCCGCTGTATATTCTTATGTATGCTTTAGCGATTATATTCTTTTGTTTTTTCTATACTGCAATTGTATTTGATCCAAAAGAAATTTCAGAGAATTTACGAAAGTCTGGTGCTTACATGCCAGGAATTAGACCTGGAAAACAAACACAAGAAAGAATTGATGCTGTAATGGGTCGATTGACATTAGCTGGGGCAATTTATATTACTCTAGTTTGTTTATTACCCGAGTTCTTGATTTTATATTGGAATGTACCGTTTTATTTTGGTGGTACTTCATTGCTGATTATTGTTATTGTTGTTATGGATTTCATGACAAATATACAAGCGCACATGCAGTCAGGTCAATATGAAAGCATGATGAAAAAAGCAAATTTAAAAGGTAAGTAGTTTTAATTTGTAATTGAAACTTGAATTATTACTAGCAATCTAGTTGAAAAAGGGGTATAATTGCCCGTTTTTCGCTATTAGCATATTAAGGAGCGCAAAATGGCTCGTATTGCCGGCGTAAATATTCCAGTCAACAAGCATATTGTTGTTGGATTGACATCTATCTTTGGTGTAGGAAATACAACTGCTAAAACAATCTGTGAAGCGGTAAAATTAGACCCTGCTACAAAGGTTAGAGAACTAACTGAAGAACAGTTAGAAGCACTTCGTTCTGAAGTGACAAAGTTTAAAATTGAAGGTGATTTAAGACGTGATGTATCAATGAATATTAAACGTCTTATGGATATGGGTTGTTACCGTGGTATCCGTCATCGCCGTAGTCTTCCTTTAAGGGGACAACGTACTAAAACAAATGCTCGTACTCGTAAAGGCCCTACAAAGCCTATTAAACGATAAGCAGAAAAGAGAATAGTTATGGCAAAAGCAAATACTCGTTCTAAAAAGAAAGTAAAACAGGTAGTAACTGATGCAGTTGCACATGTTCATGCTACTTTTAATAACACGATAGTAACTGTTACAGACAGACAAGGTAATGCATTGTGCTGGGCAACAGCTGGTGGTAGTGGTTTTCGAGGCTCTCGTAAAAGTACGCCTTTTGCTGCACAGGTAGCAGCAGAGCGTGCTGGCCAAATGGCAACAGAGTATGGTGTTAAAAACATGGATGTCATGGTAAAAGGACCTGGTCCTGGTCGTGATTCTGCTGTTAGAGGATTAAATAGTGTTGGTTTTAAAATTACATCAATTGCCGATGTAACTCCAATTCCTCATAATGGTTGTCGTCCACCAAAGAAACGTCGCGTTTAAATTCTAGAGGTAGAAAATGGCTAGATATATTGGTCCAAAATGTAAGCTTGCTCGTCGTGAAGGAACTGACTTATTTTTGAAAAGTGGTGTTCGTAGCATCGAATCAAAATGTAAGATTGATCAGTTACCAGGTCAACACGGTGCAGGTCGTAAGCGTGTAACCGAATATGGTACACAGCTTAGAGAAAAGCAAAAAGTGCGTCGAATTTATGGCGTGCTAGAAAATAAATTCCGCTCATACTACAAAGAAGCTGATCGTCGTAAAGGTTCAACAGGTGTTAACTTGTTGCAACTACTAGAAACACGTTTGGATAATGTTGTTTACCGTATGGGATTTGCATCAACACGTGCTGAAGCTCGTCAACTTGTATCGCATAAAGCTGTTCAAGTTAACGGAAGTGCAGTCAATATTCCTTCTTATGAAGTGAGTGCTGGTGATGTTGTAAGTATTAGAGAGAAATCACGTAATCAATCTAGGATTATTGCTTCACTTGAGTTTAATGCTCAAGTTGGTAATGTTAACTGGGTTGAAGTTGACAACTCTAAGTTTGAAGGTACGTTTAAAACTGTACCAGATAGAGCTGATTTATCAGGTGATATCGCTGAAAACTTGATTGTTGAGTTATACTCAAAATAATCCTCTAATTTAACCCTTTTAAACGGAGATAACTTCTAATGCAAGATATGTTAGAGCAACTACTGACCCCGCGTCAGGTAGATATCAA
>CAYUHO010000179.1:0-3242 GCA_964444445.1 uncultured Piscirickettsiaceae bacterium
CAATCTTGTTGCAATTCATCAAGCAGGATTAAGGTTAGGTGTCAGTACTCATAATCCCGATGAAATTACAAAGGTTGCACAAAATTTAGGCATAAACCCTTCATATATTGCAATTGGCGCTATATTTGCCACTGAGTCAAAAAAAATTGCTACGCCTACCATTGGATTAAAAAACCTAAAAAAATGGACTGAAAGTATAAATTTGCCAGTTGTTGCAATAGGGGGTATAAATTACCTTAATATTCAACAAGTTATTGATTGCGGCGTGTCTGGTATTGCAATGATTCAAGGAATTAAAGTTGAAAACTTAACTCAATCGGAATCTATTCGCTTACTACAACAAAAATTTATCAATGTTTCACGTGAAACATAATTTTGGTTTAAGAAAATATTTTAAGGAATATGTATGACTTGGTATGAACAAACAAGAGAAAAAACAGAATCTATATTTCAGTCAATTATTCAACATGACTTTATTAATGGACTAATGGATGGAACCCTTCCCAAAGATGTATTTGGCTTTTATGTGAATCAAGATACCTTATATCTTTCGCAATACACCAAAGTATTGTCACAAGTAGGGGTCACCTGTTACGAAGACGACGATATTCAGTTTTACTTGGAGTCAGCCACCGGAATAGCTGCAATTGAAAAAGCACTGCACCAGGTGTTTTTAGATGCGAAATACTTGAACTCTGAACGCTCACCGACTTGTGAACTATATTGTTCTTATTTGTCGAGAATGGTTCATAATCATTCCGTCGAGGTTGGTCTAGCAGCGGTATTACCCTGCTTTACGATCTATAAAGAAGTCGGCGACTATATTTTAGCCAACCAAACCAATCAAGATACAAATCCTTATCAAGAATGGATAGGGACTTATGGTGGAGAAGAATTTTCAACTGCGGTAGCCAATGCACTAGAAATTACCAATCGGTATGCTGAAAATGCTTCAGCTGACACACGCAAGCGAATGGAAGAGGCATTTATAAAAGCATCCCAATTAGAGTATATGTTTTGGGATTCTGCCTATAAACAGGAGAAATGGCAAGTATGAGTAAACGATATAACGCAATACTAAGCATAGCAGGTTCAGACTCTGGCGGATGCGCCGGAATTCAAGCGGATGTTAAAAGCATCAGTGCTAATGGTGGTTATGCCTCGACGGTTATTACGGCTACCACCGCACAAAATACCGTTGGGGTAACGGATATTCATCCCATTCCTAATGCACATCTGGAAGCACAACTTGAAGCGGTATTGAGTGATATTGATTTTTCGGCAATCAAAATTGGCATGTTGCATTCAGCAGAAGTTATCGAAACGGTTAAATCTGCACTACTAAAATATAAAGTTAACAACATTGTATTAGACCCAGTTATGGTTGCAACCTCAGGGGATAAGCTTATAACCGATGATGCGATATCAGCTCTAAAAGCCTTTTTACCTGAAGCGACTTTAATCACACCCAATCTTCCAGAAGCAGCAATATTATTGGGGCATGGGGTTGACTCGAATAATATGGAAGATTCAGCAAAAGAAATTGCTGAAAAATATCAGGTGTCAGTCCTACTCAAAGGCGGGCATCTGGATTTATCGTCTGAAAAATTAACGGATATTCTCTACATAAAAGAGCAGAGTAAACTGGTAATTATTAGCAATCAAAGTGTCGAGACGAAAAACACACATGGCACTGGCTGTAGCTTGTCATCAGCCATTGCAACTAATTTAGGGAAGGGCTTAAGCCTAGAAAACTCGGTCAAACAAGCTTGTTCTTATATTAATTTAGCAATCAAATCTGGAAAAGACAAAGTGTTAGGAAAGGGAAATGGTCCGATTGACCATTTCTTTAATTTTAGTTAATTTTTTAGAGTACTTGGGCTAAGATTATTTTCTTGTTCGAGAACCTTTAATCGTTTTTTCCACTCTATATAGGCTATCGCTGCCAATACCACGTACAATGCCATTAAAACCATCGTGACATAAAATCCTTTTTGATAATAAAGTGAGATTGAAAAGGAGTCAATTACCACCCAGTATAGCCATGCTTGCAAGTACTTTTTAGCGATTAAGTAGGTATTTACAACTGCAAATATTGAAATGAATGCATCCATGTATGGGAGAGACGTATTTTCAACGGTTGACAAATAGTAACCTGCCATCAAACTCAGAGAGGTTGCAAAAACCAGAAGCTGTAGCTGATTTTTAACAGGTAATAAACGAATGTGAACTTCAGGCTTATCTGAGTTATCGGCAGGGCGGTACCAGAGATAGAAACCAAAGACTGCCATTCCAAAATAGTATAAATGCAACAGCGATTGCATCGGCAGTTGATGCTCCCAAAATAGATAGGTATAGATTCCTGTAGCAAAAAAAGCAGCCACCCAACCCAACGGGTTTTCTCTCCTAATCAATAGAATATAAGATATACCCAAAAATACGGCAATCCATTCCAAGTAAGATTGAGCCATGTATTGAGCGATTGTTTCGTTAATTAAATCCATTTTTATCTCTTGTTATTTAGTTTGAGTGTTTCACGTGAAACAACGATTCAATGTTGTTTTTAAATTCATGTTTAAGTTTCATGTAATGTTGTGCTGAATACTTAAAAAATGACTTTTCGTCTTCAGTCAAAACTCTCACTCTCTTGACAGGTGAGCCAAGGTACAAATAGCCGCTTTCAAGTTTTTTACCAGCAGGAACAAGCGAATTTGCACCAATTAGAGTATGTTTAGGAATGACTGCATTGTCTAGCACGGTTGCACCCATGCCAATTAAACACTCATCTTCGATAATACAGCCGTGTAAGATTGCATTGTGTCCGACAGTGACATCTGCACCGACAATACAATGTGACCCCTGTGTATTCGGAGAATCATGGGTGCAATGTAAGACTGAACCATCCTGAATGTTACTTCTTGCACCGACTTTGATGTTGTTGACATCACCTCGCAGGGTGGCATTTGGCCAAATACTAACGTCTTCGGCAAGTTCACATTTGCCAATAACAACGGCGGATTCATCCACCCAAGCAGACGGATTAATCTGAGGGTAGATATCTAAATACTTTCTGATGGACATGATTGATTCCTATTTTTATTGAGGCATTATAAACAAAATTATATTTACTTGTATTGATTTGCTGTGGTACTATTCGCTTAACTCTCGGGGTGCTCAAAATAAAAACAAAGAGCTGAGATGACAAATAGTCAGACCCGTTGAACTTGATCTAGTTAATACTA
>CAYUHO010000180.1:0-3220 GCA_964444445.1 uncultured Piscirickettsiaceae bacterium
TACAGGCTCCAAAATAGGGGACAAGTAAAAACCTAACCACTTGCGCATTCCTTGTTTCTAAGGGAGCAATAAATCCTGGTAGCTTTACCCACTTACCATCCCATTTAGGGTTTGAAGGAATCTTGTCAATTTCGAGTTGAATCTTCTGAATGATTGCTAAGCCTTCTTCACTTTCATCAGACAAACTGTCGAGCCGTTTTAATTCCTTTTCAAATTTTTTAGCCAGTTTATCTGGCGTAAAGTCATCAGGCATTAAATCGCTCCAGCCTAATTCAAAGGGGTGGGCTTTAGTACCATCTTGCTTTGTATTTATGCTTTTGCTTTGATTTGCAAAACAGTTTAATGAAAACAATCCAATCAGCAAAGCGAACATTGAACCTTTTAAGGTTTTGGTTAATAATCTAGCAAAATTCATCTTAATAAAGTTCATTCAATTTTTAACCGTCAAGCCCTCAGCAAGTGATTTTCGATACGCCAGCCAGCCAGGTAACAAACTTAATAATAGAGCCATTACAAACGCAGCCCCCAACATTAACCATTGTTGGTGATCAAGTAAACGAATGCTCAAGTGCAATCCATAATAGTCCGCAATTAAAGGCAATACAAGATTCAAAAGAACGTAAAATCCTAATATACCTATTATAATCGCAACCCCCATTATCATACCTGCCTCAATCGTAAACAACTTAAGCACATCCCAACTATGCATGCCAATTGCCCGAAAAACGGCAATCTCTCGTCGACGTTCATTTAAAGTGCTAAGTAATGTAATCAGCATTCCAATCAAACCAGTCACTAAAACCATTGCTGCAATCGTAAGTAGAATGTTTTCAAAAACACCAATTGTCTGCCAAAGTTCAGCTAGGGTTGCACCAGGCAAGATGGCTAAAAGTGGTTCAGTTTGCCATTGATTTAACCTTCTCTGCAACTTAAAAGTATAAATCGGTTTTTTTAAGCCGACCATCATCGCCGTAATTTCTTTAGGGGTGAGTTTTAGTTTTCGGGCCTGTTTGGCTGAAAATTTTAAAGGGGAACGTATTCCGCCCTGCCAATCAACATGAATGGCTTCAATTGCGGCTAAAGATACTTGAACACTGTTATCTACTGGTGTTCCTGTGGGCTTTAAAATTCCGCTAATTTTAAAAGGCTTATCGCCATGTTGAGGGTTGCCAAATGCATTTGTACCGTGTGACAAAACAATTTTGTCACCCAGTTGATAGCCTAATTTTTTGGCGACATTTGCACCGACCACCGCATCATAAAGATCACTAAAGGCTTCACCTTGTAAAAAAGTTAAAGACTGGGCTTCACCATATTTGAAATGCTGATAAAATATCTGCTCCGTTCCCATAACCCTAAAACCCTTGTGCGAATCACCCAATGAAATTGGAACAACCCACTCAATTTCTGGCCATTTTTGAATCACTTCATAACTCTGGTAACGCATATTATTAGTGGCATTACCAATTTGAAAAACACTGTACAGCAATAAATTAACTGGTCCACTGCGCGCACCGACAATTAAATCTGTTTCTGAAATAGTATTCAGAAAACTCGCCTTACTTTGTTTACGAATCGTATCCACAGACAACAGCAGGGTAATGCTGATCGCAATTGAAAAAATGGCAAGCATAATGTTGGCTTTTCGATTCCATGCACTCTTAATGGCAAGATTCATCAAACCCATCTTCATTGAATCTCTCCAGTGCTAGCTTGATTTATCTCAGCAAGATTAATATGACGGTGAAAATGCGATTTTAAGCTATCATCATGGCTGACAAAAATGATAGTGGTATTTGAGTTTTCAGTTGCACGAAATAAGGCTTCAATAAAGTTATCACGGCTGTCACTATCAAGTGCAGAGGTAGGTTCATCTGCAATTAAAATTTCAGGTCTTCCCATTAAAGCACGGGCAACTGCAACCCGTTGTTGTTGCCCAATACTCAATTGATTGGCGGTTTTTTTAGCCAGTGTTTCATCTAATCCTAAGTTGGAAAGTAATTTACGTGTTCGGTCTTTCAATTCACCAAACTGATGTTCGTTTTTGACTCTTTGGGGGGACACACTCAACGCTAACTCGATATTTTCAATGGCATTCAAGTATGGCAATAAATTAAACTGCTGAAAAATAATACCAAGATGATCCGCTCTGAAGCGATCTTTTTGTCCGTTAGATAGTGACGTTATGTCTTTGCCGAGCAATTCAATCTTGCCTGTCTGAGGGGAAACAACACCAGCTAAAAGATTAAGCAAAGTACTTTTACCTGTGCCACTCGCCCCTTGAATAAAAAGATGTTCTCCTGCTGTTACCTGAAAATTATCAATTCTCACAATATCTTTTTCTTGCTGTGGCCAACGAAAACGAAGGTTTTCAATAGCAATCGCATTGTTATTTTTCATATTATTTTCTCAGGACATTATTTCAACGAAAACTGTGTTTTATTTCGATTTAAAGTCACCGCACTTTGTTTACCTTGTCCAATCCACTGAACACGTAAATTATTCAAATTTTTCCAAGCCGAAAACAGTGCCTCACTATTAAGCATGGCTAATTTATTAGGTGAATGACAGAGAAGCTCATATTCAAAATTAATATCCTTATGTCCCTTATGTCCCTTATGTTCATTTGAATGATGATCATTCGTTTCAAATGGATGTTCATAATGAATCGCTTTCACTTCACATTTTGCTGCAGTGTTAAACGTAATTAAATTGCCCGCTTTAATCTTATCGAGTTGCAGTTTCACAGCCTGTTTTTGTTCCGCTAATTTAGGTTTATGTTCAAATCCAAGCAGATTGTATAGTGGACTGTGAACCGTGAGTAAAATAGCCTGTTTATGAATGACTAATTCCATATTTGCAATACCGTGCACATGTGGTTTTTGTTCATGCGGATGCGAGTTGTGATCACTCGAAAAAGCAGGAAATTCTACTATTAATAGGTAACCAAAAAGAAAAGCTTGAAGCGTGAATTTAAAGTTAAACAATGACTTTCCCAAAGTTTTGATTCGCGGGTTGAGCTAATAAAGGATCACGTTCTAGGTGCATTTTCTTATGACCTTCAAGATTTTCAACTGCTTCCCAAGCTGCTTTTGATGACCAAATAGTTACATACCAAAATAAATTTGGTTCACTTTCTGCTTCAATTAAATGAGAATGATCTAAACCTTCTTGCTTAACAGCTTTTTCATAACGTTTCATCACATCTATAAATGCTTGT
>CAYUHO010000181.1:0-3183 GCA_964444445.1 uncultured Piscirickettsiaceae bacterium
AAGAAAAAATCACATCTTTCAATTGTAAAATAGTTTTTTTAATACGCTACCCCCCCCCTGGTGTTTTTTATCTAAAATTGTTAAGTGTCTCCTTAAAACGGGGTAATGGTTATCATGCTACTAAACACTTCTTTGATTTTGTTTTGATTTTCTTTTAGAAAGAGTAGTTTTAGATTGGGTCCTGCGTCCATTGTGAAATAAACAGCAATACCTTCTTCTCTTAATTGCCAAACTTTGTGCATTGCTTCAATTGACTCTGGTTGCCAGTAAAGGATAGGTGGTTTTGTGGCTATCATGGTTGCATGCATGCTAAGGGCATTGTTTTCTGCGGTTTCTCCAAGCGTTTGAAAATCTTTTTCTTCGATTGATTGTTTTATTTTTAACAGGTCAGATTCTGCTTTTTTGGGCCATGCTTGGTAAAGTTCGCAAGTGTTTACTGTGTTTTGCATGCCTTGTGTTGAACTCATTTTTTTAGCATTGGTGTCAATTTCAAGTAAACCAATCTGTAATTCATGCCATTGTGTTTTAATTGGTTCGGCATAGCTATCCATTCCATCTTTCTGCTGTCCCTTGTGCCAAATAACAAATCCATCAAAAATGGAGCGAGAAGCACTGCCACTGCCCAGTCTGGCAAGGATGGAAAGTTTTTTTTCAGATAGATTCCACTGAAAACAATCATTCAGAGCTCGAACCAATGCCGCGTAGCCAGAGGCTGATGATGCAAGCCCCGCTGCCGTTGCAACACTGTTGTGGGTGGTAACTTTAAAAAAACAATCTTCACGAAAGTAATTTAAAAAAAGACTGATTCTTTTGGCAAAGGTCTCTTTATTTGCAACAACCTCTCCATTTAAATAAATTAAGTCTTGCTTGTTTTTGCCATAATCAGCGCTGTTATTCTTGATGACTTCGATTTCTGTTTCGGTGCCCAGTTCAGGCAAACTGATTGAAAGTGAACTATTGGTCGGCAAGTTCAACTCTAAATTTCTTTTGCCCCAGTACTTACTTAGCGCAATGTTTATTGCCGCTTTACCATAGCCTTTTTTAACCGGACTTTTATGTGGGATTAACTTATTTACGAGTGTTTGTGCCTTCATGTTGTTATGATTAAACCTTGCTGAGATGTTTGAACTGATAGAGGGTGGAGATTTTGTATAAAACTAGCGTTTGCATCGAGCTCCCCAAGGGCTAATACACAGTCGCCTAAACCAGACCCTGAGATTTTACTCGCATGAACGCCGGGCATGTTTCGGCAATGGTAAATGATATTACCAAGCATCAAATCATTCACCCCTAATGCATCCATTAACCCTTGGTATGTGTTGGTAAGCGAGTAAAAGCTATTCTCATCATCGTTTTTTAGAGCTTGAAAAGCTTGCTCGGTGGTTTCTCCCATCAATTGGTAGAGTGAATTTAATAGTTCTGGTTGTTGTAACCAGTCCTGGTTGACTTTACCTAGCACATCCGCGGTTGGCATTTTATAGCCACTATAAATTAGATTTAAATTGAGGGGAAGAATTTTATTACCATCTTTCGTTTCGATCTTTTCAATCAATTGTTGATTGGGTTCAAACAGAATTATACCGCCTGCAAGGCTCGCCGCTAAATCTGTTCCAGAACCTCTTTTCTGTATTTTGTGAATAATATCTAGACCTATTTTAAAGTTGTCTGTAATGCTAGGTTGGTTTTGTAGATAGTATTGTAAGCCACCTAATAATGCAGCTAATACAGCAGCAGATGAACCTAGTCCGATAGTGGAATCAATTTCGCTGTGGATTTTGATATTTAATCCGTGTTTGAACTCTTGTTGTAATTCGGTTTGAAAGTAGTCAATGGTTGCGATAACCCATTTTAATTTAGGGTGGTCTTCAAGTTTATCTAAATGGGTTTGGTGGTTTGCAAGTTCAGATTCAATGTGAATTTGTTTGTCATTGCGCGTTTGCCACTCGATAGTCAGACGTTTTTCAACCGCCGTCGCTATTGCTTTGTGTCCATACACGACACTATGTTCACCCATAATCATTATGTTAGCAGGGGCACTAGTCGACCACTTCACAATAAGCTCCTTGTGTATTAATCTTGACTTCCTGCAAAGAATAGCCATATTCGTTACAGATTTTTTTAGGGGGCTTTCCTAAACACAAAATCACACCAGCAGAATCACCTGTGATGGAGCCTGAACCACAAATTTTACCAACAGAATCAGAGGTTGTATTAAGTTGTTCTAAAAACCTTTGTACTTTTTTTGGCACAATTCCAAGCGTGGTTAATAGTTGTTGATTATGTTGGATTTGAGTTTTGAGTTGAGAGTTATCTTGTTCCAGCCAGGCCGCCTCTATTCGTTGTGAAACTTGTTTGAATGCATGCCAAATCGGGTGGTCGCTTGAAAAATGTCGTTGTACAAAGTTGACAACTTGTCCAGTAGAGCTTTCAGAAATCCCTGTATCTATTAACCAAGCTGAAAAATGTTCACTTGGTAAAGATTCAATTGGTTTGTGACGCTGATATTTAATTAACCCAGCAAATAAAATGGTGGCAGGGTCAACACCACTTGATTTCCCATGCTGTCTATTCTCAATTGTAATTGCTAGTTGTAGGATTTCTTGCTGCTCAATTTCAAGGTTGTGAGCATGGTAAAGCGAGTGGAGTATCGAAATAATAACTGATGCAGAACTTCCTAATCCCCTTGATTGAAATAAATGTCCTGAAATTTGTATGTCCCAATGTCCTGATTTAATCGCGTGTTTTTTATCAAAATGATATAAACAAATAATGACAAGGTCAATGGGTAAACGTAAAACAGACTGGATCGGTAAGGTTTTATTTAAATACTGCTGGTAACGACTTTCTATTTCCATTGCCATGCTGTTCCAAAGCAAAAAGGGTAAGGATGCCTGTTGTTGAAAATTTATCAGGTCAATTTGAAAAAAAGGTGTTGTTTGATTTGAAAAATGAACGCTACAACTCGTTTCTAAATCGATAGCTAAGCTTAATGCAGGCACATTATTTAAAACGGCATGCTCTCCCGTTAAGATAAGTTTAGCAGGCGCTTTACAAATAAAATGCATGGTTCTCGTTCAAGCTTAAAACCTTAATTATATAGCATTTAAGCTTGAAATAAATTGGTTTAAGACTTAGTATAGATTACATGTTTATTGGTAGGTCGTGTCGTGTTTAAAAAGTTTT
>CAYUHO010000182.1:0-3169 GCA_964444445.1 uncultured Piscirickettsiaceae bacterium
AACTTGGCGTTGCCAGAATTTTAATCAGTTGTTAAGTGTCTCCTTAAGCTTTCTACTTTGAACTTTATCTCTTTCCCGAACCCTCATTTAGGATTTGGGTGTTAAATAAACATATAAATCAATAATGCACCCAGTGCAAACCGGTACCAAGCGAAGGGTGCCATCCCTATTTTTTGAATCCATTTCAAAAAGATGGCAATAATAATATAGGCACTGATTCCTGAAACGATTGCTCCGCCGATAATTGCTTGCCAATCAACTTGCCCTGTGTATTCTAATAAATCTTTTAATTTTAAAATTCCTGCACCTAAAATAATTGGAATCGAAAGTAGGAATGAGAATTTTGCAGCAGCCTCCCTTGTTAGCCCTGTCATGAGTGCTGCAGTAATGGTTATTCCTGAACGTGAAGTGCCTGGAATCAGGGCTAGGGCTTGAGCAAAACCAATAATCAGGATGTCTTTAAAACTAAGTGAATATTCATCTTTGATCTGTTTACCTTTTACATCAGACCACCATAAAAGCACCCCGAATCCAATGGTGGTTGCAGCGATAATGAGTGGGTTGCGTAAGGCTTCTTCAAGATCACCGTGAATGATCAGTCCAAAGGCGACAGCTGGGAGGGTTGCAAAAATCACCCACCAAGCTAGACGACTGTTTGAAGTTGGTTGCCTGGTAATGATAGAAGTGCTCCAATCTCTAGTCATTAACCAAATGTCATTTCGAAAGTAGAGGATAACAGCGGAAAGTGTACCGATATGGACAGCAACATCAAAGGCTAACCCTTGGTCTTGCCAGTTAAGAAGCTGTGGAACAAGAATTAAATGACCTGAGCTAGAAATGGGTAGAAATTCAGTTAATCCTTGAATAAGGGCGAGTACTACAATTTGTATCCAATCTAGTGATTCTTGCATCTTTAAATCCTGTTTTTATAGCGTGTGTAGTAAATTTTGTAGCTGAAAGCCAATTAATGGTTGTTCAATATTTTTTGTCATGCCAATGACTTTAAAGCTTTCTCCCATTTCATTGGGCATGGTCAATGTTTTAATTTGTTGTGTTATTTTAATCGAATCGGTTGAATTATGCTCATATTCATTTGCCATTTCTAACAATCCAGTTGCTATTAAAAAATGGGATTGGGTAGTAAAGCCGTCAATATTAAAGCCTGCTTCAAAACCTGCTTCTGCAACACTGGTAAAGTCAACGTGTGCGGTTAAGTCTTGTAAACCAGGGTAAAAGAAAGGGTCGTCGTGAGCTAAATGTTGATAGTAACAGCGAAATGTGCCCATATCTCTTGCTGGTTGGTAGTATTCATGGCGACTGTAACCATAGTCGATGATAAGGACGAGTCCGTCAGTTAAAAAATCAGAAATACTGTTTATCCAAGGCGTGATATTTAGATTAACCTCAGTATCGTAATTTTCTGGATCGCCTATGTATTTTTGAATATTCGTTGCTTTAGCTTCTAATTGAGCGTTTTTAATTGGTTGGTATTGCCATTCTGGCAGCCCTGTTTTACGGTCAAAATTAACAAACGCTTGCGAAATATGATTTTGATTAAATCGCAGTTTCTCAATGGGCATAGCATCAATGACTTCGTTTGCCAAGACAACAGCAGATAAAGGCTGTTCTGGTAATGAATCTAGCCAAACAACTTTATCTCTAATGTTGTTCGGTAAGTTAGCTAATGTTTGTTTTTGAATGGCTTTTAACTCGGAACTAAGTTCGATAATATAGTAGTTGGTTAGAGGTTGTTCAAGTTTGTGAAGTTCAAGTAAAATGTCTCTTGCCATTACTCCTCTTCCTGCACCAAACTCAACGATATTGGGGGCGCTTAAATTTTTTAAGACTTGACTTGATTGCCTCGCAATACATTTTGAAAATAAAGAAGAGGTTTCGGGTGCAGTTATAAAATCACCTTGGCTCCCAATTTTAGGCAATGCATTAGAATAGTAGCCAATCCCTGGCGTATAAAGCACTTGTTGCATAAAATCTGCAAAACTGAGTTTGTTTGGTGCTTGTATCGAGTCTCGGATATGGTTTACGAGTTTTAAACTAAGCTCGATTGCATCTTTGGGTGGCGTGGGTAATTTATTTTTTGCTATCATATGGTGAAATATTATAGTATAAAAGCGGAAGTTGGTCATAAGTTTGCTTTGTCTCCTTAAGCATTAAGCAGGGATTAGGGAATTACAATAAAAATAATATTTTGGTATCAATATGAAACTAGGGATAAAAAAAATTCATGAAAATGAGTGGCAGTTGCACATTGAAAGTGCTTTTGTCCATTTAGACAGATACTCTTTAGCGCTTTTGTATGCAAATTTAGAGCACTTATTAGATTTGGAGCATGGTCAAGAGGGTTCGATTTTAACTGGTTTGATAAAGTTGGCAAAAAAAATATTAGAATTGAGTGATGCGCATTTACAACTGTTATTGCGCGATATTGATAACCAAGATTTGTTAAAGCTGATTTTGGTGGTTGGAGATTCTGAAATTAAGAATAAAGTTTTGAATAACATAGGCAGTATTATTTCTAAGCAACTTGTAACGGATATTGAAACTAGTAATCCGCCTAGTGAAGATGATGCAGCGAGAGCAATTAAACATATTATTGAAAAAATGTTTGAGCTTGAAACGAGTGGCAAGATTAGTTTTATTGAAAGTAATCAAAAGTTTATTTAGGAGGATGAATGGAAATTGCTACTAAGAGAACCAAAGATGGTGAGTATTTGTTGTCAATGGGTTACGTTACATTTGAGTTACCTGAAAATTTTTTAAAGGAGCTAACTGAAATTATTTCAGTACGAGTTAATAAATCTTCTGAAATTGATAATGAAAATTTGCAAAAGAAAATAGTAGCTTATAAAAAATTAGCGAATAAGTTAGTTGTTTCTAATGACCGTGTAATACAAGATTTTGCTGTTACTTTAGAGACAGAGCAACTTATTACGCTTGCGAGGTTAGCTGATGGAGATAGTATGTATGATAAAATCATTCATAACCTTCCTAAGCAAAATGCTAGTCAGTTTGAAGCAGATTATAAGGAGATGGGTGGCATTACTGAACATCAAGCTATTTTGAATATGGAAGCCGCCATTCCTATTATTCGAAGGGTCGCAAATAAAGCCAAAAACTTGTAAATCAAGGGTTTGTTCTCTAAATGCTAAGT
>CAYUHO010000183.1:0-3164 GCA_964444445.1 uncultured Piscirickettsiaceae bacterium
ATTTTTTGCTTAACTGTAGATAAAACTAACCTAAAACCAATTTAAAACCTATAGAATAATCCACATACGATAAGAATAGAGAAATCTGCATGAAAGATTATGTGAGCAAGATTCATTTTGTAGGAATTGGTGGCGTTGGTATGGCTGGGATTGCTGAGGTTTGTTTGAACCTTGGCTATGTGGTGACAGGCTCGGATATTCGGGTCAACCCGACAGTACGACGTTTACGAACTCTGGGGGCAGCGATACAGGTAGGGCATGATGTTAATCATGTAGAGGGTAGTAATGTTGTTGTGACGTCCACCGCAATTGGAGCAGGAAATCCTGAAGTTGATTTTGCGAGAGAGCATCGCATTCCGATTATTCCTCGAGCGGAAATGTTAGCTGAATTAATGCGGATGCAGTTTGGGATTGCGATTGCAGGTACGCATGGTAAAACTACAACGACCAGTTTAGCGGCAGCGATATTAACTGAAGGCGGCTTAGATCCAACGTTTGTAATTGGCGGTCTATTAAAGCAAGTTGGTTCCAATGCTAGATTAGGTGAAAGTAAATACTTGATTGCGGAAGCTGATGAGTCTGATGCTTCATTTTTACACTTAACCCCTATGATGTCGGTAATCACTAATATTGATGAAGATCACATGGAAACCTATCAGGGTGATTATCAAGTCTTAGAAAATACTTTTGTTGAGTTTATTCATCGCCTGCCGTTTTATGGTATGGCAGTCTTGTGTATTGATGATGAAAATATTCAAAATATGATGCCGAAACTGTCGCGAAAAGTCTTTACCTATGGCTTTTCTGAAGGCGCAGACGTGCATGGTTATGATGTTCAAGCCAATGGTTTAAGCATGAGGTTTAAGGTTAAAGCTTTTGAGCTTGAATCTTTTGAAGTGCTGTTAACTCAGCCAGGTGAGCATAACGTATTAAATGCACTTGCAGCGATTACCATCGCGATAGAATTGAATGTTGAAATTGATAAAATTCAAAGTGCATTGGCTAAGTTTGGCGGAGTAGGGCGTCGTTTTGAAGTGACAGAACAACGCTTGATTGGTGGGAAAACTATCACACTTGTTGATGATTATGGGCACCATCCAACTGAGTTGGAGGCAACCTTAAAAACCGCACGAAATTCCTACCCTGACAAAAGGCTAGTTTTGGTTTTTCAGCCGCATCGTTATAGCCGTACTCGTGATATGTTCGATGAGTTTGTTCAAGCTTTAAAAGAACCTGATTTATTGGTTTTGACAGAGGTGTATCCAGCTGGGGAAGCGCCTTTAGCGGCATTTGATTCTAAGTCTTTATTGAAGTCTTTAAGAATGCAAGGTAAGACAAACCTCGTCCATGCGGAAACGCTTGAAGATCTTGACGCCATTGCTGAAAATGTTCTATTAGATGATGATCTTGTTTTAATTATGGGAGCTGGAGACATAGGACGAGTGGCAAAATCCTGGAGTGAATTAGGTGAATAGCGATACTCAACTTAAGCAATCTGTCGCAGCGATATCTGTTGAATCTCTTGGTCGGGTCGCAGTCATTATGGGGGGCATCGCTGCTGAGCGAGAAGTATCTTTAAAAAGTGGCCAAGCTGTTTATAACGCGTTAAAGAATCAAAAAGTTGATGTTGATTTGATTGACGTGACTAACATCGAACAGTTGGTTGGTTTAAAAGGTCACTATGACCGTGTTTTTAATATTATTCACGGTCGTTGGGGAGAAGATGGTGGGGTGCAATCCATTCTTGATTCTTTGCAAGTGCCTTATACTGGTAGTGATATGGCCTCTTCCGCACTATCGATGGATAAGTTACGCACCAAGTGGCTTTGGCAGGGTGTTGGTTTGGAAACGCCTGCTTTTTTATTGGTTTCAAAATCCTTTCCTTTTAGTCAAGAAGAATATTCTTTAGGTTTTCCGGTAATTGTCAAGCCGGTACGAGAAGGGTCGAGTATTGGGATGAAAAAAGCGAATAACATGGTGGAGTTAATGTCTGCAATTGAATTCGCTCAGCAATATGACGCTGAAATTTTGGTGGAAAAATGGATTTCAGGCAGAGAGTTTACCTGTAGTATTGTTGGGGATGTCGCGCTGCCTTTAATTGAGTTGAAAACAACCCATGATTTTTATGATTTTGATGCTAAATACAAATCAAACGATACCCAGTATATTTGTCCAGTTCAACTCGATGAGCAACTAGAAGAGCGTATTAAAAAATTGTCAATACAGGCATTTAACGTATTAGGCACTAAAGGGTGGGGTCGAGTTGATTTGATGCTTGATGAAGAAGCTCAGCCTTGGTTGATTGAGCTAAATACCGTGCCAGGAATGACAGACCACAGTCTGGTGCCCATGGCAGCAAAATCGATTGGTTTGTCCTTTGAAGAATTGGCGTTGTTGATAGTGGGGATGACAAGAGAATCAGATGATTAGTTTTTCCCGTTTCTTTTCGTTCGGCTTTGCCTTGATGTTGGTTGTTTTAGTTGCATCATGGTTTATCTATACACCGGATAGGTTACTGGAAGAATATAAGCTTGAAACCCCTTTAAAACAACTCAAAAAAGAAAAGCTCGAAAAGGTTCTTGCAGGATATATTGGTCGTTCTTTTTGGCAACTGGATATCGAACAAATACACGCTGATCTTGTGCACCTAGACTGGGTTTATCAAGCGGAGGTTTCTCGAAAATGGCCCAGTTCATTAACCGTAAAAGTGGTTGAGCAAATACCTGCTGTTCGTTGGGGAGAGGATGCTTTGTTAAACCAAAATGGCGATATTTTTTATCCACATAATATTCACGAGTTTAAACATTACGTGCAGCTAAAAGCAGAAAATTATGAAGCGAAGGATATGTTGAAAAAATTATCAATTTTTCAAACGAAGTTTAGCAAGCTTGACTGGGTTATAAAGCGAATGACCAAGCAGGTAGATAAAGGTTGGCTGGTCGAATTTGTTTCAAACCAGCAGGTTATCATTGGAAGGGCTTGGCCGTCACAAATAGACCGTTTTATATTCGCTTTTCCTAAAGTTAAAAAAGAAATAAGAAAGAATGCACAAACCTATGATTTACGGTATAGTAATGGGTTTGTAGTTAAAGAGAAATTGAAGAACTAACTTCAGGAGACACTTAACAACTGATTGAAATTCTGCGTGGACTTCTAGCCCATCA
>CAYUHO010000184.1:0-3157 GCA_964444445.1 uncultured Piscirickettsiaceae bacterium
AGAATTGATAGGCTAGAAGTCCACGCAGAATTTCAATCAGTTGTTAAGTGTCTCCATAAGGACACAGAATTTTATGTTTGTTATTCAGTGTGTCTTTAGTCTGTTTGCTTTTTACCCTAATCCTATCTGAGGATTAGGGTTTTAGAAATCAACAATTAATGTTGGTTACCACCTTCACCATGTGCATGTCCATGCTCAAGTTCTTCTTTGGTTGCATCCCTTACACCTGTGATTTCAACATCAAAGCTTAGGTCTTCTCCTGCCAAAGGATGGTTTCCATCAACGGTTACGGTTTCGTTATTTTTTTCAGTAATCACAACGGAATGAATTCCGCCACCTTCAGCCTGTGCTTCAAAGCGCATGCCTACTTCAATGTTATCTACTCCTTGAAACATAGAGATAGGAACTTCTTTTTGAATTAAATGTTCTTGGATTTCACCATAAGCATCAGCTGCCTTGACGGTGGTATTAAGACTGTCACCTACTGTTTTTCCAATCAGTTCTTTTTCCAGTCCTGGAATAAGGTTTTGATGACCGTGTAGGTAAGCCATTGGGTTTCCGTCTGAAGAATCTATTTGCTCTCCATCACTGTTGGTTAAAGTGTAATTAAATAGTCCAATCTTGTCTTTTTCCAATTTCATTTTTATATCCTTAATTAAGTTTAGGGTATTATAGGGATATATTGTTTTTATTAAACCCTATCTGTGGATAGGGTTAAAGGATTGTCTTGTGATTGCCTACCCAAATATACAACTTGATTTTAAGCTTGCCCCTAAAACAAATGCAAATGTTTACTTGCATAATAAGGTTGAACCCTTGGAATTAAAAGTGACAGGACCATTTGTTAGAAATCAAGATGGGATGATTTTATCAGTCAGTGATAGTTTGGTTTATCTTTCCAAAGATGAAGGGAAAACTTGGCAAAAAAAGACGTTATTTTCGAGTAGTGATTGGCTGGTTCAGGATACGCATGCACTATGTTGTACAAAAAAGGGAACCATTGTTTTAAGTTTTTTAAATATGGCTGGTGCACATTTTAATTGGTTGAAAAAAACCAATTTACCAACGAAAAATACCCGTTTGGATTTATGTGTTGTTAGAAGCTTTGATGGAGGGCTAAGTTGGCAGGAACCACAGATTGTTCAGACAGGTTATTGTGGTGCGACTACCACGATTATTCAGTTAGAAACAGGTGAGATTATAATGGCGGCACAAAACCTGGATTATCAAAACGGTCGTCATTACAGTTTAACCTATCGTTCAATCGATGGTGGTTGTACATGGCAGGCGAGTAATCATCTTGATATCGGTGGGCAAGGGCATCATGCGGGTTGTTATGAAGGAACCTTGTCAGCATTAGCTGATGGAACGATTTGGTATTGTATTCGTACCAATCAAGATTTCTTTTGGCATGCCTATTCTTATGATAAAGGAATTAGCTGGACAAGAGTTGAGCCTGGTATTAAAGCGAGCAGTTCTCCTGCCATGTTAACAAGGTTGCAAAGTGGACGAATAATGATGGTTTACAATCAATTAAACTACGCAACAGGTGAGGAGACCTCTCGTGTTGCAGGGCAATTTTCTGAAGTAGCCGCTTCGTGGCAAAGAGAGGAGTTATCTGTCTCTTTTTCTGAAGATGAAGCAAAAACTTGGAGTCAACCTGTCGTGATTGCAAGTTGTAAAAATGCTTGGTTGGCATACCCTTATGTTTTTGAACAAAAGCCAGGTTGTATTTGGCTGACGACTATGCAAAGTCAATTAAGAATGAAATTTAATGAATTAGACTTACTTACGTCTTGAAGGTTTACGTTTTAAATAGAGCCAAAATCCTGTTATAGATAGGATTAAGAAAAGAATCGAAAAAATATCTATGACATAAACACCAAATTTCCCAAAGATACGCCCAGAATGAGTATCAAGTAGAACTCTCTCTAAGTTGAGTCCTTTTTGTTGAAACTGTTGATTGATTGCTTGTTTTATTTCGTCGGGTAATGGGCGCAGCTTTTGTTCGATTGCTTGACTGGGTATTGAATTAAGCTTGGTTAATTTCTCATAGGGTTCGGCTAGTTGATAATATTGCTTGTCTGCAAGTTGTAAAACTAATTTTTGCTGAAAAAGAAGCCCTTTTTCTATTTTCTGCTGACTAGCAATAATATCAATTAATTCGGTTTCATCCGTTAATAAAACAAGGGTATTTTCGGTTGCAATTAGCCAACCAAATGGCGTTTTTTCAATACCGATTAAGTTTGTTGACTGAATATTATCTATTCTATTTTGATTAAGGTAAAGTTGATTGGCTACCTGTGAAAACCAAGTTTTATCATAGCGTAATCCCAATTCAGCTTGTGGTATTTCTATTCCATACCATTCGTTTAACCATTTGTTTGTAATAAACGTCTTGTGAAGTTTGAATTCTTCGGTATGGTTTAGTAATAAGCCAGTGATGACTAATATAATGACGATAACAAACGAGCTAATGCCTATTTTTTTATGGAGAGAGATGAGTTGCTTAGGTTTCATTTGAGCTGACTATCAAGGTATAGCGCCATACGAGCGAGCTTAGTGACAGCTCTCCAAGAAAGGGTTGCGCCGGATATACTGTTAACTTGGTTTTGTAATTTGTTGTCTGAAGTTAATTTATTTTGATTAAATTGTTCGGTAAAAAATGGAAGTTTGACTTCCCAACCACGACTTTCTCGGAAGGCTAGAATCCTTAGCTTTTGAACCTGATTGTTTTTTATCTCAATACCAACATCGATATATTTTTCTTTACCAATTTCTTGTAATAGCCAAACTCTGGTTTCAGGCATGTTATTAGACGTCCAATAGCCTACACGGATTTGTTTGTATGGGTGATTTAGGATATTGGTTACCGTTTTCTTCTTTTCACCTACTAACCATATTTTTTTTTCGATTGGTTTAGATTGAAAAACGGTGCTTAAGAACACCTCGGTTGTTGTGCTTGCAAGGGTGGGTAGAGTTAAGAGTATTAATGCTAATGAAAGTAGGTAAGTGAAATATCTACTCATTAAGTACCCCCCCTGGTGATTTTTATTTTGAATAATGTGCTTAAACTTAATTTAAGCTATTCTTATTTAAATAACAGAAGTTGTCAATGAATCTAGAACTGAAATCAACAAGAAAAATAGAAAATTAT
>CAYUHO010000185.1:0-3142 GCA_964444445.1 uncultured Piscirickettsiaceae bacterium
GTTATTCAGTGTGTCCTTAATGTTTATGCCCTTTATCATCATGATTATGCCCTTGACTTCTTTCAGCCAATTCAACTAAAACATGATAACGTTCCCTATCAAGTGTACTTTTGAAGAAATTAAGGCACTTAAGGTGAATAACGGTTAACTCCCGTCTTAATTTAGCAACCTTATCAATTTTATGGCTCAAATCTTCCGCAGTTTTACCTTTATAAATAACCGCCTTAGCAATTTTTGCTTCTAATTTTTTTACTTTTTTCGCTCTAGACATAATATTAGGTACAATTTTTTTAGCATAAGCCTCGATTTTATCGGCTTGTTCTTGAGTTGGTTTTAATATTTTTTTACCGCCCTTTTTCATATAAATACCCATAAAATGGGGCATGCTATCTGGCATTAAAAAATAACCTCCAGGAAAATGATCGTTTTTTAAAAATGGATTCCCTTTATGATCATGCTTTTCTGCTGCTACCCCTCCTAATGAAACAAACATTAAAATACTACCTAAAATTAGGGTTTTCATAATTAGTAACTCCTTATTTAATTACCTTCAATCTACAGTATCGAATCTCATTTAGATTGTCAATCTAAATTAAAACTAACTCACAAGATTAAATTGAACATGAATTCTGCTTAATCAGCTTAGAGCCATGGTAAAATTATCAGCTTAATTTTTTACTGTGAAAAAGAGCTATTTCAGACCATGAAAACATCAAGTTTACTACTTTCAACGACCCGTGAAATTCCTGCCGATGCAACGGTTATCAGCCATCGCTTAATGCTAAGGGCTGGTTTAATCCGCCCTGTTGCAGGTGGTTTGTATAATTGGTTGCCAACTGGCTTGCGTGTCCTACGTAAAGTTGAAAATATTATTCGAGATGAAATGAACAAATCCCAAGCACAAGAGCTTTTAATGCCCGTTGTTCAACCAATGGAATTGTGGCAAGAATCTGGTCGAGCGGAAGAATATGGTCCAGAATTATTGAGAATAAATGACCGTCATGGTCGCGAGTTCGCTTTAGGTCCAACCCATGAAGAAGTGATTACCGATTTAGTTCGCAATGAAATTCGTAGCTACAAACAGTTACCGATGAATTTTTATCAAATTCAAACTAAATTCCGTGATGAAATTCGTCCAAGGTTTGGTGTCATGCGTTCACGTGAATTTATTATGAAAGACGCCTACTCCTTCCACATGGATCAAGCCTCGCTAGAAGAAACTTATCAAAAAATGTTTGAAACCTATAATCGCATTTTCACTCGAATCGGTTTAGATTTTAGACCCGTACAAGCCGATACAGGCTCAATTGGAGGTGATGGCTCACATGAATTTCATGTCCTTGCCGATTCAGGCGAAGATGATATTGCATTCTCAACCGATTCAGACTTTGCTGCCAATGTTGAATTGGCTGAAGCCCTAGCTCCTCGTGGTGAAAAACTTAAGCCAAGTGAAGAACTTACCAAAGTTGAAACGCCTAACAAACACAGTATTGAAGAAGTCTGTGATTTTCTACAATTAAAGAAAAAGAAAGTCCTCAAAACGCTATTGGTTAAAGGTGCGACCGAAGAACAACCAATTGTTGCATTGGTTGTGCGTGGTGACCATGAACTTAACGAAATTAAAGCAGAAAAACTCACTCTGGTTGCTGAACCACTTGAAATGGCAACGGATAAAGAGATTTATGAAGCAGTTGGTTGTAAAGCAGGTTCAATTGGTGTTGTAAACCTCAAGATTCCAGTCATAGCAGACAGAACAGCTGCTCACTGTGCCGACTTTGTTTGTGGAGCAAATGAAGACGGCTTCCACCTAACAGGCGTTAACTGGGATAGAGATGTTACTCCAAGCTTAATTGCTGACATTCGTAATGTGGTCAAAGGCGACCCAAGCCCTTGTGGAAAAGGAAAAATTCAAATAAAACGTGGAATTGAAGTTGGGCATATTTTCCAGTTAGGAAACAAATATTCAACCGCACTCAATGCCACCGTGCAAAATGAAAATAGTCGCTCACAAATATTAGAAATGGGCTGTTACGGCATCGGTGTCACACGTGTTGTCGCCGCTGCAATTGAACAAAACAACGACGACAAAGGGATTATCTGGCCAGAAAGCATTGCCCCCTACCAAGTCTGTATTGTGCCGATGCAAATGCACAAGTCACCACGCACTGAAAAAGCCGTCATGGAACTTTACAACACATTATTAGAAATGGGCGTAGAAGTCTTGCTAGACGACCGAAAAGAAAGACCAGGGGTAATGTTCAATGATATGGAACTAATCGGAATTCCACACAGAATTGTCATCGGTGAACGTGGATTAGATAAGGGATTAATCGAATACAAGCATCGAAAAGATGAAAAACCGCAAGACATCAACGAAGCTGAGTTTATCGAGTTTTTAAAAGGTAAATTAGGCATAAACTAAAAATCTAATTCATCCCCCCTTGGTGTTTTTTTAGATTGTTTATGGGTGTGAGGTTCCCCCTTAGCTCTTCTAACAAGGAATTTTAATCACCACCCCGTTAGGAACACCTTCGGGCACTCCTAACGACCAAGCTAAGCAAGCGGTGCGTAGCACCGTCCACTTGAGCGCATTGTTAGGTTTTATGGTTTGTTGCTTGATAGGTAACTAAAAGAAGACCACCAAAAAAAATAACAGCAGATAGAATAAAAATTATTTCACCCATTTTTTATAACTCCTCTAGTTTATCTAGACATTTAAAAACTCGGTTATTTATCAAGTAAATTGCAACAATAACCGCAACAACAGACGCAAGACTAAGAATTAATACAGCTGGTTTTGCGTTTTCAAAGTTTTGAGCCAACCAAGACAACAGTGATAATCCACTGACTGTTAGAATGACAAAAATAACTTTGTACCATCCGATTTCTTGTTCAATTCTTTTTTCTTTAGACATAGCATCATTTTATCAGCTTTCATGATGGCAAGTTTGATTTACCTAACGGAGTGGCGATAACCTGCGTGGCTTCGCCGCCGAAAAATTTTAATTTTTTGGAGGTGAAACACGTCAGGTTGATTGGCGGGTTAGGAGGCGCGCAAGCGACCTCCCGCCAATCTTTAATCGCCACTCCGTTAAGGAGACACTTAACAACTGATTGAAATTCTGCGTGGACTTCTAGCCCA
>CAYUHO010000186.1:0-3110 GCA_964444445.1 uncultured Piscirickettsiaceae bacterium
CTATTTTTATTATTTATTTAATTTCGTTTTTATTATATTCATAATTTTTCGAAATTCTTTTTCAGTTTCAGGCAGATCTCTCGTATCTTTACCTGCAATGGTTAGGCTTTTATCTTCAACAGAGTAAGCCAACCAAATTCGTTTTTGTCGTAAATAAAACAAAAAGAATATGCCAATTATAAGCAATGCACTACCAAAATACACGATATCTTTACCAGGCGACTTGGTGATTTGTAAACCAGTTGAATCAATTTGTTTAAATTCATCAAGAGAGAAATACATTGGCGGTCCATATTTTGATAGGGCACTGATAACGATTAAAGAATCCTCAAACCATAATTTATCAAATTCTGAAATTTGAGTATTACTTTCTTTATTAAGTGTATTTAAATACAAGGTTTGTAATCCTAAATTGGTTTGTCCAAGGTAATAATCTCTAACGGCATCCTGTTCTTCTTTAGGGACATTTTTTTGAATAAATAGTTTGATTCCTTCAAAGCCTTTTTGCCTGAATAAAACTAGTAATTGTCTTAGTAATTTGATTTGTAAATTATAAGTTTTATCATCGACATCCTTGGTTTGCGGAATGGCTTGTTGCAGAATATTAGTGGTTTTAATCGGATTATTGATTAAAGCTAAAAATTTAAAAAACCTGTTGGTGCTATTTTTCTCATCAACCGGTATAAATAGATAACGAAAGGGTTCTGCAGCAGAGGTGCGCATACCTGTCATAAAAAAAGCACGACCCTGTTGTTGAATTGGGGTCATAAAGTTTTCATATTCCCAAGCTTTACCTTGTTCGTTACGTACTTTAAAAATAATACTGGTACCATTATTATGTGTTTTTTTACCCGTTTTTTGCTGCTCTTCTTCGCTGGTTGGCACAATATTAAATAATTTAAAATCATTAAATTCTGCTTTAAATACGCCTAAAGTTGTCTTTAAAGGTTCTGTACGATTAATTGCTGTTTTAAGTTCAAGTGGGTTGGGTTCAGGTGACATCAGTGGATAGATTTTCAGGTTTAAAAGTGAACCGCCATCACCAAAGGAAGATTGATAAATAGAATAGTTTTTATAATATAAAGGTTCGTTGACCTTAATGGTTTTTTCGATAGGTTTTTCTAAATCATCCGCTTCTAAAACAATGTCTGATTCAAAAGATTTAGGCATACCTGTATCGTAGTGTTCAATTCTAAAATCCTTTACCTTGATTTTAAAAGGCAATTTTTGTACTAAAAAGCCGCGATCGTAGGGTAAAAATAACACATCTGTATTTTGTCCTTCTGCGACATTAACCGATCCACGAAACGAAAAATTATCATCACCCACCCAAGATTCAGGTGGAATTTCACTAATTGGTATGGAACGGGTTTCAGCAATTAAATTCCCGGCTAATTCGCGAGCTTTAAGCAACAAATTACTATCTAACAACGCACCAATACAAATTATAATGATTGAAGCATGGGTAAAAATATAACCAAATCGATTCCAACTTCCTTTCATAGCAGCCAGTGTCATTCCACCGTCTTTACGGTGAAAAATTTTACTTTTAAAGCCTTCTTCCTTTAGAATTTTCTGTGCTTTGTCAGTATCAAAACTCTCCATGGGAATGGTTTCAGAGTAGGGCTGATGTTTATAAGCTTTTAGAGACAAATCCTCACTAAATTTTTTCATATCTCGTAAAAATCTAGGGGTGTTTTTAGTGAGGCATACCGCAGTTGAAAGCAATAGAAAGACTAAAACAAGTATAAACCAAGCTGCACCGTAAACATGAAATAAGCCTAAACTATCAAATACTTGCGTCCAAAACGGGCCAAACTTAATAATATAATCTTGAAAGGATTGGTTTTGCTGTAGAACCGTTCCTATTACAGAAGCGACAGCCAGCATAACTAAAAGAGTTACCGCAAGGTTCATCGAACCTAAAAAACGGAATAAAATTGTTGAATTAATTTTGTTCATTATTGCTCATTATAAAACGTTTCACACAGGTGTAAAAAAAGGTAAAGTATAACCTTTATTCACAAATTGATAAAGATAGACTATGCAAC
Organism: uncultured Piscirickettsiaceae bacterium; assembly: GCA_964444445.1. Classification (GTDB taxonomy): domain Bacteria; phylum Pseudomonadota; class Gammaproteobacteria; order Thiomicrospirales; family Thiomicrospiraceae; genus Hydrogenovibrio. The sequence goes on from CAYUHO010000186.1 coordinate 2,052, forward strand.
ACCCTTTATACCAAAAAGCCGAATACTTAAAATCTGCCCCTGATTTATCCCATTGTCCAGAAGACATGGGCTATGAAGTTGCCTTTGCGGGTCGTTCAAACGCTGGTAAATCCAGTGCTTTAAATGTGATTACCTCACAAAAATCCTTAGCAAGAATTAGCAAAACACCTGGTCGTACCCAGATGATTAACTTTTTTAGTTGTGATGAAGAACATAAATTAGTTGATTTACCTGGATACGGTTACGCAAAAGTAAATCTAAAAGTCAAAAAGGCTTGGGAAGCAGGGCTATCCGCTTATATAGAAGAGCGTGAAGCATTGAAAGGCCTTGTTCTGTTAATGGACTCAAGAATGCCACCGACTGAAATTGATAGGGTGATGTTAGATTGGACATTGAGTATGGATTTACCTGTACATGTGTTATTAACCAAAGCGGATAAATTGAAAAAAGGTCCTGCACAGGCGAATTTATTAAAATTAAAAAAAGAATTAGCTGAAAATTATCCACATGCAACCGCTCAGTTATTTTCATCATTGAAACGACAAGGATTAGATACAGTTTGGCAAAAATTAGATATTTGGATGGATTATGAACGTCCAAATAAAAAAAATCACCAGGGGGGGGAGTCTTGCTAGCCTTGAACAAGTTTTCAGCCAACCCCTCTGGGGATTTTTTCTTTTTTACATTCTTTCTAGGCACAATTTAATGTCAACATTGTGTTTTCCAAGTTGTATATCGAATGACAGCCATAATTTTAAACAATTGGGAATTTATCCAATTGTGAATAGGGCTGATGAATTGACACTTTTATTAGAGTCGGGCATTACCACCGTTCAAGTACGAATTAAAGATTTAGATTCTGGCGCCTTAAGAGCAGAACTTACAAAAGCCGATAGTATTGCAAAAAAGTTTTCAGCACGTTTATTTATTAACGACTATTGGAAAATAGCGATTGAATTAAATGCCTATGGTGTTCATCTTGGCCAAGAAGATTTAGAGGATGCCAATCTTGTTGCAATTCATCAAGCAGGATTAAGGTTAGGTGTCAGTACTCATAAT
>CAYUHO010000187.1:0-2928 GCA_964444445.1 uncultured Piscirickettsiaceae bacterium
TATCGGCACTTTTTACCAGTATAAAATAATCTTAGTTGTTAAGTGTTTCCTTAAGGAGACACTGAAATTAAACATCATCAAAGAGACATTAAACCTGCGCCGCTATTTTTTAACCACTGTTTTTGCTGTTCGTAATTCGGCTTAAATTTTGCGACAGTTTGCCAGTATTGCTTTGAATGGTTCGGATGAATCAAATGACAAAGTTCATGAACGATAACATAGTCAATCACTTCTTTTGGCGCCATTGCTAAACGCCAATTAAATTGAATCCGTCCATCTTGATAACAACTTCCCCATCTTGATTTATAATTTTTAATACTCACTTGAGTTGGCTCTACTTGAATGGTTTTCGCCCAATGTTCAAGGGTTTGAGTAATGTAGTTTTGTAACTGTTCGACAAAAAATGACACGGCTACTTTTCGAACATGGGTTTCTATATCTTTTAACTCACGTTTTTGTTTACAAAAAATTATTAAGGTATTATCTAAAAATTGATAGTTAATTTTTTTTACCAAAGTATGATGGTCTTCTTTGTATAAAATTTTTTCACCAAATAAAAGTAATTCATTACCAGAAATAAAACTCATTTGTTTCGGTAGGTGTTGTTTTTGCTCAATGACTTTTTGTAACAACCAGTCTTTTTCAGTTTTGATAAATAACGCAATGGTTTCATCAGTCATCGATTTTGGAACCATCAGGGCGATGCGATTAGGTTCAACTTTCAAACCGATTGACCCCTTGCGGCTGGTTTTTATAATTTCTAAGTTTTCAAATAAATTCATGGGCTAGAATATACACTATGAATGAGATTCTTGAACAACAATTTTCCGTTTCTTTTGACCAGCAAACGCTGGTAGATTGTTTGGCTGAAAACACACCTTTTTCAAAACAACAACTTAAGCAACATCTACAAAAAGGGGCGGTTTGGTTACAAACATCAGAACAGTCAAAACCAACCAGAATACGACGTGCAAAAAAAACGCTCTCAATCAAAGACAAGGTATTTTTTTATTATAACCAACAGGTTTTAAATACTGAAATAACCCCGCCCAAACTCATTGCCGACCACCTGGGTTTTAGTGTCTGGTACAAACCCAAAGGTGTGCTTTGTCAGGGGTCAAAATGGGCGGATCACACCACCATTAATCGTTGGATAGAAATGGAATATCAGTTTGACGGGCAAACACGTCCAGCGATGATTGTCCATCGCTTAGATAAAGCCACGGATGGTTTGATTTTAATTGCCCATAATCATCAATTTGCAAAAATATTAACCAATCTTTTTACCCGCCGAAAAATCATCAAACACTATCACGCCCGTGTTAAGGGAAAATTTCAAACACCGCAAACCTTTCAAACACCGATTGATGGAAAAACAGCTATCAGCCATGTTTCTGCCATAGATTACAATCGGGAAAATAACACGACCAAGGTTTTGGTTAAAATAGACACTGGCAGAAAACATCAAATTCGGAAACATCTATCTGAAGCAGGTTTTCCAATCGTTGGTGACCGACTTTATGATCCCGAAACAAACCATAAACAAGATTTACAATTAACTGCCGTTTATTTATCCATCAATATAGACGGTGAAGACTTTGAGTTTGAACTTGACCAGGATAAAGCATGAAAGTCAAAACGCTGTTGATTAAAGGGACGGTTTATTATCAAAGTGATCCACAAGCGTTAAAGGATAACCTATCCATCAAACAACCCTTGTTTTTAGTTGAAGAAAAACAAAATAAATACGATATCAATGCGATTCAAATTTGGGGATTTATCGCGAAACAAGAAAAAGTGAACGCAACCTTATTAGGTTATATCCCGCGCAATCGCACCCAGTTTATTCACTTTCTTAAAAAACACAACCTAATCAAGCAGTCAGAACTTTGCCAAATTGAAAAACCGAATCAACAAATAGAACTAAAAATTTGTATATACTATTCCCTTTCTTGGCGACAAGAATTACATTATTATTGGTGGAAAATATGGAAAACCTTGAACAACTAGCACAACAACTTGAACAATCTCAGGACTACCAAGTATTAAGAAAACTCTCACCAACCAGCCAATTTCAACCTGACAGCCATCAAGAAAAACATAAAGTCTGTATCATTGATACCGAAACAACAGGACTGGATACCAACCAGTGTGAAATTATTGAACTGGGTTATCAAATTATCGAATTTGATTCAGAGGGGTTTTTCTATCAAGTAATAGCTGAAAAAAACTTCCTACAAGAACCTAAAGGAGAAATCAGTGCCGAGGTAACCAAAGTAACCGGTATTACCTTGGACGATGTTAAAGGGCAGAGTATTCCGTGGCAAGAAGTTGAGCAAGACATGCAAGATGTGAAATTAATCATCGCGCACAATGCAGGTTTTGACCGCCCTGTTTTAGAACGATTTAATCCTATTTTTATCGATAAAGTTTGGGGCTGTTCAGTGGTTCAAATAGACTGGTTTAATCTTGCTAACATTTCTTCCAGAAGCCAAGAATTTTTATGCTGGAAAGCAGGGAATTTTTTCTACGATGCCCACCGAGCATTAGATGATGTACAGGCACTATCCCTGTTACTACAACAACCTATTTCTCAACCACCAATGCCAGCGTTTTCTTTTTTGCTACAAACCGTCCGTATTCAAAAGGTATTGATTAAAGCCACTGGTGCACCTTTTGAAATCAAGGATAGTTTAAAATCTCGTGGTTATCGTTGGAATGCCAATGAAAAGGTCTGGCAAAAGATGCTCGATGCCAATTTACAACAAGAAGAACTCGCTTGGTTAATTGAAAATAGCACCCCAAACCCAACCATCATTAAACTCAAAGCAACCGATACTTTTTCAATTAGAGCAAATTAATTCGTTCCCTTATTCCTAAAGGAGACACTTAACAACTGATTGAAATTCTGCGTGGACTTCTAGCCCA
>CAYUHO010000188.1:0-2920 GCA_964444445.1 uncultured Piscirickettsiaceae bacterium
GTAGGTGAAAACTTGGCGTTGCCAGAAATTAAGTTAGTTATTCAGTGTCTCCTTATTTTAAAACCCAAAAAAGAGTAGCTCATCATGATTAAACGAATTGGTCACCGTTATAGTGACGTCAAAACAGGCACAACCATCGATGTATGGTTTCCACGTTCAAATAAACAAATTAGCCGTAGTTGCCTTGCTGAAAAAGCAGGTTTAATAAAGGGTGATTTTATAACGGTTGAAATCCATTCCGTTGATGATGCACCAACCTCTGCAGAAGATGCTTACTTGCGCTTACATTTACTTTCAGAGTGCGCAGTTAAACCAAACGAAATTAATCTTGATGGCGTTTTTGGTCTTTTAACCAATGTTGCTTGGACAACAGCGGGTTCTGTTTTACCTGCTGACGTTGAGTTATTGCGTGAAGCAATTGCATCATCTGATCATCAGTTCAATGTCACCTGTATTGATAAATTCCCTCGAATGACAGATTACGTGATTCCTGAAGGTGTGCGTATTGGTAATGCTGACCGTGTTCGCTTAGGGGCTCACCTAGCTTCAGGTACAACCGTCATGCACGAAGGCTTTGTTAACTTTAATGCTGGTACACTTGGTAACTCAATGGTTGAAGGTCGTATCAGTGCAAGTGTTGTGGTAGGTGAAAACTCTGACATTGGTGGTGGCGCATCAATCATGGGAACGCTTTCGGGGGGTGGTAAACAGGTCATCTCTATGGGGCAACGCAACCTACTAGGGGCAAATGCTGGTTTAGGAATTTCACTAGGTGATGACTGTATTGTTGAGTCTGGTCTTTATGTTACCGCTGGTACAAAAGTTAAGATGCCTGATGGTTCAATTGTTTCAGCACGAGAGCTTTCGGGGCAATCAAAACTGCTTTTCCGTCGTCACAGTCAAACAGGTGCGGTAGAAGCAATCATTACTGATGGTGGTACTTGGAGTGGGCTGAACTCGGCTCTTCATAGCAACGACTAGTCAACTACACAATTAACTGTAAAATTTAATTATAAAAAAACCGCCAACTTAGAATCAAGCTGGCGGTTTTTTTATTGGTTCTGTTCAATATCTCTTTAAGGAGACACTAAACAGCGACTTTACCTCAATTTAAAATGTTGTACTAAATCCTTGAGTTGGCTAGCAACATACTCCAGCTTACTTGCTCGTTCCTTGCTGTTTTTACTCAAGTCTAAAACCTGCTCAGTTTCATTTACAATAACACCCACCTGCTCTTCAACTAAACCAACTTCATCTTGTTGAAGATTGGCTAGCTTGGCGATTTCCTGATTTTGAGAAGTAATTTCAGTAATCGATTCCGTTATCTTGGTTAAGCTTTCTTCGACCTGCTTGTTTGAATCTGATGTTTCATTACTACAATCTTTAGCTGTATCCATTGCTGAAACGGCTTGTAATACGCCTTTTTGTAAACTAGCAATCATTTGCTCAATTTCAGTAATTGAGGCTTGTGTTCTGCTTGCTAAGTTTCGTACTTCATCTGCTACCACCGCAAAACCTCTACCATGCTCACCTGCCCTAGCCGCTTCAATCGCCGCATTTAGAGCTAAATCCTGAGAGCAAGACTTTGGGACTAAACATTCATGTTTTTTCCTCTTTTGTGGCAAAAATTAGCCTACCAATGTTTTAAAGCACTAAGAGTGCCAATATTTTTTACAAAGTTTCTAACTTCAACACCGAATAAGCTGGGACTTCGTAAGGATGGCTGGCTTTTAAGGCTTCTATTACTGATTTTACCCTGTCTTTTACACAGAGCATTTCAACTTTATATTCAGCCACTTTTTCAAGTTTGTTTATTTCACCTATAAATGGCTGACTAGCTTGCAAGGGTCTAAATTGCCCCTCCCCTAACACTTGCCAACTGCAAGAATCATAATGATCAATTTTTCCCGCACCTGCATCAAACATGGCTTCTTTAACCTTTTCGCATTCAGCTTCAGGCACGTAAAACGTTATTTGATAGAGCATCTGATTAGTCGCCATCCGTAAAGTTCATTCCAAAATCAACACCCAACGCCAGTGGAATGTCTTTTTCTAGCATTTTAGTCAATTTACTATAGCTTACACTCATTGATTCTCGTTCAGCTAATTTTGCTTGAAGTTTGGCGGTATTGAGTGCCGTTACAAAGTCATCAACGACTTTCTTTTTCCCTGCTGCGAGTAGATAGTTTTGCAAACTTAAACTATCTCCTTTTGCATTAAATAAATCACTCATCCCATCAATTCCTGCTGACATATTCGTATAGGTCATACCTGATAAGGTTGCATCAAGCCGACCCGTTAGTTTGCGTTGTTTAATGTAACGAAAGTAATCCTGCATCGCAAAAACTAACTTTGTTAAAGATTTTTCACCATTCACCAACTGATTACGCGCAAACAAATCTCGGTAAGCTCCCCCCCCCTGGTGTTTTTTCTGCCAACCGTTTAACACATAAGCTGCAATATCATTATTCAAACGACTCATTCCGATTAATAACTGACAGCTTCTTGGATGTTTACGATAGTTGTTAAGAATACTGCGTGGATCGGTTCGTTTAGATGAGAAATCGGAAAAAACCATAAGCTCTAGTGCCGTCATACCAACTAAATTGAAATTTAGGTTTTGAAAATAGGCCTTGTCTAACTTTTTAGTATCATTTAATCGCTGTTTCAAACGACTGCGAACCGTGCTAGCATAGTTTTTACCACGCTGGCGCATTGACTCAACAAAATTTACCTTTGCAGAAAACAAGTTATCACGCAAAGGACCAAAGTCATACATAATCACTTGATTCCATTGCAAGGAGAGTTGTTTCCAGTCCTTTTGTAAGCCTATCAGTTTAGTACTGTTGGGTGTTTTACAGAAATTTTGACTCGCTTCATAAAATTGATTGGAGGCATTTTTCCAGGCTTGAATACTTGG
>CAYUHO010000189.1:0-2915 GCA_964444445.1 uncultured Piscirickettsiaceae bacterium
CCTACGTAATAAGCTAGTGAAATGGGATGCTAAAAGACTGGCAAGGAAAGATCGTTCTTTAGCAAATGCGCTGTTATACAATAATCGTTTTTGGCGAGGCATGTACAGTGTGAATTCGAGGGGTTGGAATGGTCGAACTAAAACCAGTTTAAATAATATTAAATTGGCAAGTAAAAAAGCCATTCAGAAGCTAACTGATCAATTTGCTGATCCATCGGGACAAAAAAAGCTTCAATTCAGCATGAAGAGGCAGTTGTAAACGAAAAGTAATTTTGTACCCAAATCCTCTATACGAGGATTTGGGTGTTAAATAACCCTAAAAGGATGTCCTTTAGGATGTCTTCTAAACTCTATTGAACTTGAATTGATATGTTAGCGATTTCATGCAGTTTTTTTTGGAGGATTTGGGGACTACTATCTTCCACTATTCTAAAAGGTTTGTTGTATTTTGTACTGCTTGAACGAGCAGTATTACATAACTCTTGGTTTTGGCAGTCCGCTGGACAAACCACTTCATCTGCTATCTCAATTGCTTGGCATACGGCTTCATAACTGTTATTGATAGGTGTAATCAGCTCTGCTTGATAGCGTTTAGTGACAGCAGTATATTCTTCTATGGACTGGTCGTGTCCACCAATATAGACAATCTTCTTTCCTTTTAAACTAGGTGAGCTTTTTGTTGAAGGGTTGCCTTTTAAGGCATGTAAAAAATCTTCTTCTAGTGATTGATACTGGAATTTTAGTGTGGCAAGTTCTTGCTTTAATTCAGATAGTTGCTTTTTTAATTGATCGCTCTCTAAGGTAAGTTGCGATTGTGCAAAGGTTGAACACTTCATATTTTCACCTAGTATTAAATAATAATTAGGGTAAAATTATAATGTTGTTTGCTAGATTTCAGTATGAATAAAGTATTAAGGTTTTCTGATTGTTAAGAATTGTGTTTGAGGAGAAATAAAAAAAGCAACTATGAAAAGTTGCTTTTTTCGATTAGGTAAATCTAGTTTACCTAAGTTATCCTACTATTCAAGGTTTACTTGATGTTAGCAGCATATCCTTTTAGACGACCGTGGTTCATAGCAAATCCAGCATCAATTTTATCTGATGCAGCAACAGCTTCAGCTTTATTAGTTGCATTTCCAACTTGGATAATACCATACATTCCCATTGATTTGTGAGGAACACAGTAGTAAACTTCAACACCTTCAGTATTAAACGTCACTTTACCACCTGTAAAGCCAACCTGCCATGCGTCACCAGGAGTTACTTCTGATACAGCATTATGACCAGCATCGGTTGCTTCAAATGTTACTGTGTCACCCTTAGCAATTTTTAGGTAACCAGGTTCAAAAACCATGATGCCTTCAGCATTAGAGTTGAGCATTTTTACTACGTGGTCTGCAGCGGTTACAGAGTTAGTTGCGACTAATAACGCAACTGCTGAGAAAAGTTTAACTAGATTGTTTGCTTTCATTACAATATTCCTAATTTTTAAAAAAAAGATGACTGTTTTATAACAATACATCTGATACGTAAGACTTTAGTGTTAAATGAGATATTCATTACACACTTAGAATTTTCATATTATCAAGAACAATAACAATTATCAATGTTTTTTTTAAAATTGAAAATTATTCTCCCCAAGATTTATAATACATCTTATAGGTTCATTAAAACGAACGCAAGTACTACTATTTCAAATAAGGATTAATTAATGTTTTTTATGTTTAGCAAGAAGTCGATTGTAGCCCTACTTTTCACTTTGGTTTTCACTGCTCAAGCGGTTGCAGGAGAAATGACAAAGATGCAGAAGGCTAACCATGCTTCGCCTATGCCCGGTTTAATGATGATTATCAACATGAATGCGAATCAATTGGGACTCGATAATGAACAGTTGGAGATAGTTCATAATTGGAGGCGCACCCATCAGCAGCCAGTGCAAGATTTGGTTTCTGAAATTATTAGTTTAGAGTCCGAGATTCAACAATCTGTTTTAGAGGGCGTAACACCATCTGAAATGAAAGAATTAAAAAATGACTTACTTGATTTGCGTGGTGAGTTGATGGATATTAAATATCGTTGTGTTTCAACCATGAAAAAAACGCTTGATGATGAGCAATGGACGCAATTGATGCAGTTAAGAGATCGAAGTTTGCGTGCGTCTAGTTCTGACAAAGGCTCAACGAATGAGATACAAGCTTTTTTAAGGGTTTCACCAATGCCAAAATTGATGGCTGTTATTTTGATGCATAAAAAAGATTTAGGCTTAACTAAAGCTCAAGATGAGCAACTAGAAGAATGGCGTCTGGAGCATATGAATCATTGGGCTTTGTTGTTTGAAAAGGTTTTAAATACAGAAAAAAAAATTACCCAACAGTCACTGGAAATGGCACCGAATGCCTCTTTAATGAAACAGTTTGATAAGATGGCAAAACATAGACGTCAAATGGCACAAATGTCTTTGAATTGTAGGGATAATATGAAAAAAGTTTTGTCTGATACTCAGTGGAAAGAATTGGTTAGATTGCTTAAAAGTTATATTTAAGTTTTCTTGAATTATGATATTGAGATGGGCGTTACCCTTTTTTTTGTTATGTTTTGCCTATACTTCGAGTTATGCAAAAATAATCTCAATAGGCGTGTTAAGTCAAGCAAATTCACTAAGCCATAATAGCCTAGAACAGCAGGAATTTTGGCAAAAAACGGCTCTATATCTTAATCAAGAAATTTCAGAACATACTTTTGTCATTCGCCCTTTGGGCTTAGAGTGTCTAACCCATGCAATAGAAAAAAAACAGTTGGATTTTGCAATCACAAATCCAGCTCAAATAATTGAGCTTGAAAAAACTGAGGGTGTTGCTGTTATTTCAAGTTTACAGTCCTATTTTGAAGGTGAAGCATATGGGCGTTATGGTGCA
>CAYUHO010000190.1:0-2841 GCA_964444445.1 uncultured Piscirickettsiaceae bacterium
GTGGTATGGGCGGAATGATGTAATCTCAAAGAGTATTCTTATCGCTTAAAATAAAAAAAGCTCCCTCTCTAGGGGGCTTTTTTTATGTCTCTTTGAAGCTTCTTTGTTTAAATTATAGAGGGAAGATTACATATATAAGTGGCTGATAATATTTGTATTTATTATAGTTTCTATAGAAAATTTCCATCGTCTTAATGGACTAAGCAGCTAGGTGTTATAGTAATTCCATTGAATACGATTTGTTTTGTATTATAAATTTCGAATGAGTATTCAATGATTAAAAAATAATAAGAGGGATACTCAAAATGAAGGAAGTAAGCAAAAATCTTTTTGCGTTAGCAACACTCACTGCCGTTATCGGCCTACATACAACAAATACCTTAGCGAATAATAATGCCTTGTCTGCATTGAAGCAGGCCTTTGAGCAAGAGAAAAAGGTTGTTGATTATGGCAATAAATTTTTCAAAGTTTCTAATAAGGGAAAGGTACTCAGTGATGATGCAAAACAATGGGGTTGTGTGCAAGATAAAAGCACGGGACTGTATTGGGAAGTTAAAACCGAAGACGGTGGTGTTAGAGATTATCGAAAGACTTATCGTTGGGGAGATACAAAGGTTTCTAATGTTGCGTATGGAGAAAAGGTTGATAAATTTAATCAAAGAGAAGCTCACCCAAGTATTTTCACGGTCAATAAAAAAAGAGGGAAAGTGTATACAGATTGGAATGACTTAGTTGCTCAAGCCAATAAAGAAAAATTATGCGGTTTTTCTTCTTGGCGAGTACCGAGTATTTTTGAGTTGCATACAATTTCCTCATACCATTCTACTGGTCTAGGTTCGAATGCTCCTACCTGGAAAGAAGGAGATATGTTTTTTGACTCCTACCTAGATCCTAATTTCTTTCCAACCGTAAAAAAAGACAATGATGGCTTGTTTTATTGGTCGTCTACCCAAATCTTAGATAATGTTTATTATTCGTGGGGATTAATTTTTGATAAAGGAACGGACATGTTTGGTTACCGTGTTTATGAATTCCCTGTGCGCCTAGTACACTAAAATAGATCTTAAGGAGACACTGAATCTTAAGTTAGTTATTCAGTGTCTCCTTAAACAAGATTTTAATTTTTAAAGCCCCTTTTTAGGGGTTTTTTTATATGTCCTAAATTCCTAACGGAGGATTAGGGTAAAATATAATTGAGAATTTTGCACCCTAAAGGGCATAAACACAAGACTAATCACGACTAAAAATTGCTATATTTCATCCTCTTTCACCTAAAAAAACACGCAACAGCTAGCTATTACGCTTGTTTTTTAGGAAAAACAGGCTAAAATCTATCTAATTTTTAGTTCGCGACTAGCTTATGCAAAGGTCTCAACTTAAATATATTCATTAAAAAAGTTAAGAAAATGTCGAATCAAAAAATAAGAATTGCCATTGTTGGTGGAACTGGTTATACAGGTGTGGAGCTTTTACGTTTATTGGCGAATCATCCTTATGCAGAACTCGTCGCTATTACTTCTCGCAGTGAAGCGGGCGTAAAAGTTGCAGATATGTTTCCTAATTTACGTGGTTTTTTTGATATTGCTTTTTCTATACCTGATGTAGAACAGCTAAAAGACTGTGATCTAGTCTTTTTTGCAACCCCACACGGGGTTGCAATGTCCATGTCGCCTGAATTAATTGCTGCGGGGGTTAGAGTCATTGATTTAGCTGCAGATTTTCGGATTGAAGACATGGGAGTGTGGGAAAGTTGGTATGGGATGGAGCATGCCTGCCCTGATATAATGTCTGAGGTGGTTTATGGCTTGCCAGAAGTATTTCGTGAAGAAATCAAAACTGCTAAGGTAATTGCCAATCCAGGTTGCTATCCAACAGCGGTTCAATTAGGGTTTCAGCCTCTACTGAAAGCGGGTCTAATTCAGCTTGATGACTTAATTGCCGATGGAAAATCTGGTGTCAGTGGTGCAGGGCGAGGCGCAAAAGTTGGCTCGCTGGCAGCTGAAACCTCTGAAGGGTTTAAGGCTTATGCTGTTAGTGGTCATCGCCATCAACCAGAAATGAAACAAGGTTTAGATAAAATGGCATCTGAAGAAGTTAATTTAACCTTTGTACCGCACCTTGTTCCAATGATTCGAGGGATTGAAGCAACGCTTTATGCTAACTTGACCATGAAAGTAAGCGAAGCTGAATTGCAGAATATTTTTGAAAATTTTTATAGAGATGAAATGTTTGTGGATGTTATGCCCTTTGGGAGTTTGCCAGATACGAGAATGGTAAAAGGTTCTAATATGGTAAGAATGGCTGTTTATCAACCTGCAGGAACACAAAAAGTGATTGTAACCTCTGTAATTGATAACCTTGTAAAAGGAGCGGCGGGACAAGCTGTTCAAAATATGAATATAATGTTTGAGTTACCTGAGAATGCCGGCCTAAATCAGGTTGCATTGTTACCTTGATTTTGAATCGCACAAAACTTAAGGGTTAGGGTGTTTATGAAAAAAAGTTGTTTTTTGCTGTTTGTATTTTTCTTTTTTAATATGAACCTTGCTGTTGCAGATTATATATTTGCGCCTTTACCTGTTGAAAACGAAAGGCAAACAATTCTTAAGTCTAAGAAATTTGTTGGTGAGTTAACAACCCTGCTTGGCGAGCCAGTCACCGTAAAATACTACCCATCGTATGATGAAATTCTTACGGCTTTTGTCGAGGGTGAAATCGATTTTGCCGAGCTGGGGCCTTTTAATTGTTTAGTCCCAAGGTCTTGCACTCGGGATTTAGCTTAAAATACCAGGGCAAACGGGCTCTTCTCCGCTTTGTTGAGTGAAAAATCATGATTATGCG
>CAYUHO010000191.1:0-2826 GCA_964444445.1 uncultured Piscirickettsiaceae bacterium
GGCTTTCGTTGCAGTTACGCATTGTTTATTAGTTATAACCAATAAAATATGACGCAATAACTATCTGTTATTGCGTTTATAGGCTAGCTCAAGCTACAAAAAAATTCCTTTTTTTCTTATTTATAGCTACGCAGGTAAAGCTGTTCAAATATTCTTTTGGCAAAATGCAGTAATCGGCACGGCGGTAGCAGGATGGTTTTTTCCTCTGTACGTTTGATTAATATCCCGTGTGATAGGGTATCAATAATACAGATTAACTCATGCTTAAAGGTTTCAAATTGAGTGCTACCATTTAACTCTTGTATAAGATTATTGGCGGCAGAAAATGCTTGTAAGTCTGCCATGTGAGCCTGTTTTGCTTGCCAATCAGGGCCAGGGAAACTACCTGAATCTCCAGCGACATAAGTTGCTTTTAATCCTTCGACTTGGCAGAATTCATTTGCTTTAATCATGCCGCCTTCAGATTTAACTAAATCAGAATCGTTTAACCAAAGAGGTCCTGTCATACCTGGCATAAAGAGAATTAAGTCGGCATTGATTTCTCCGCCTTCCGTGATGACTTTATTTTCTTCAAAACCAGTAATTTTGTTGCCTAAGTGAGTTTTAATATCCTTTTTCTTCATTAGTTTTAAAATCGCATCAGGTACTTTATCGCCAAACCGTTTACCAGGTTTTGCCATTGAGTTGAAAAAAACAAGTTCAAATTTATCTCTACGTGCTTGGCGGCGTAGTAATGTATCTATTCCAAATAGGAATTCAAACATTGGTCCACCACGCATGGCTGAAGGTTCTTTGGGATTTCCTGAGAAGCCAATTGCAATCGTTCCTGAGCTAAGAGAATCCAATTTTTGTTTTATTTTTTCAGCAGCTTTAATACCTTCGCAAGGGGTAATAATTTTTTCAATACCTGGTAGTTTTTTGATAAAACGAGCACCAGTGGTAATAATTAATCCATCATTGTTAAACTCACCTTGGTCAGTAACAACGGTACGACCTTCATTTGTGATTGTTTTTACAGATGCTTTAATAAATTTAACCTTTTGTTTTGTAAAAAAGTTTGTTAGGTCAATTTCAAGATCACTGCCTTTTTTTAATCCAGAAGGAATCCATATTAAACTGGGTAAATAAATCATCTTGGCTTGCGGAGCAATAACGGTAATTTCTGCTTGTGGTGCTTTTTTTCTGGTTTGTTTTATTGCAGTCATTGCCGCAAATCCAGTCCCTAAAATCGTGATGTTCATTTAGTTTTTCCTCTCATTATATTTATTTGGTTAATAATAAAGCTTCATTTAAATAAAGTACAATTAGTTTTTGTGTTACTTAAAGATAAATAGAATTTGCCAAGTAAAATAGCTAAAAAAAGAAAAAATCACCAGGGGGGGGGAGCGAATGCTTTTGGTAGTGTTCGTATCATCTCTGGTCAGTTTCGGGGTAGAAAACTCACTGTTTTAAGTGCAGAAGGTTTACGACCAACTTCTGATAGGGTAAGGGAAACGGTTTTTAATTGGTTACAGTTTGATTTAGCAGGTTCAAATTGTCTTGATGTTTTTGCCGGTTCTGGTGCTTTGGGTTTTGAGGCATTATCTCGTGGTGTTAGTTCGGTAACGATGTTGGAATTGGATAGTGATAACTTTAAACAATTACAAAAAAACAAACAGTCGCTAGACATTGATAATTTGAATCTTATTAAGATAGATGCTTTAAAAAAGCTTACAGGTTTAAATGAAAAACAGGGCTTTGATTTGGTTTTTGTAGATCCTCCATTTCATCAAGGTATGATGCAAGAAACGGTTGATTTATTATTTACCAATAATTGGCTAAAACAAGTTAGTGGTATTTTATATCTAGAACAAGAAAAAGACTTAGCTTGGCCTGAGCTGCCTAAAGGTTGGATTTGTTTTCGAGAAAAAACAACATCACAAGTGAAGTTTGGTTTGTTTCGTAATGAGCAAATATAAAAAAAGCTCCAAGAGGAGCTTTTAAAAAAGGTTTTTTTTGAATTAAGCTTTTTTGTTTCTACGAGCCATAAATCCGATTAAACCAAGACCACCAAGCATTAGCGCATAAACAGAAGGTTCTGGAACCGCTGTTACCAAAGCTTCATCGTTTACACAAGTCATTGTTAGGTAAGTTGAAATTCCGTGAGAACCATTACTGTCATAACCAAGTAAGCTTAAATCAAACTCTGCTTCTAATACATTTGTATTATTAGAACCGTAACCCGTTTTATTCCAAACACCGCTAAAGGTAGCTAAACTTGTCGCATTTTCCATACGGTAAGTTTCAGTTATGTGGTTAGGTGCATAGTTGTTGTTATAAATATTAGCGCCAACCCAGTTCCCACCTGATAAAAGTTCAAACTCAGCTGTTCCTGTATTATCATCTGTACTTACTAGACGTACAGCAAAGTTATAAGCAGAAGAGTCTGTTGTTGCATTGCTAAAATCATTAACACTAATTGCTAAATCACCTAGTAATAAATCGTGCCCATTGTGACTACCTGTTTCGTTACCACTGATGATTTTTCCACCCATGATACCAAATTGGAATTTATTATTTTGTGTGTCTAGGTCAAAACCAAGATGACTGATGTCGTATTCATTACCACCACTTGCATCTTCAATTTCTGTTAGGTTACTACCGTAGTTACCCCATTTACTATTTCCTTCTGCACCGTCAGTATTCCAAGTATATTCATCTGCTCCTAAAGAGATGTTTCCATCAATTGTTGCCGCTGATGCAGCCGAGCTAATTAGTAAACTTGCCATTAGTGTAAATATCGCATTCTTTTTCATCGTAATATCCTTATTAATTTAAATAAAAAAT
>CAYUHO010000192.1:0-2804 GCA_964444445.1 uncultured Piscirickettsiaceae bacterium
TTAGATTCAATAGTGATTAAGTGTTTTTCATGATTTTTTTTAAAAAAACACCAGGGGGGGGGGTGTTAAATAAATTAGGATCGCATGTAAATCAAGGTAAGACTAAGTTATCACAGTGTATTAAAAATTCACCATTTGTATATCCAAGAATATCATTAATCTCTTTTGATGAGCGACCTTTAATTTTCAACACTTCAGATGAGGAATAATTAATTAAACCGCGAGCAATTTCATGCCCCTGGCGATTTATACAGGCAACCATTTCTCCACGCTGAAAATCTGATTGAACCGAGCTCACCCCAACAGGTAAAAGACTTGTTCCTGAACTTAGCAACGCAATACTTGCCCCATCATCCAGAACAAGCTTACCTTTTACTTGTAAATGGCCTGCCAACCATTGTTTTCTAGCGCTCATAGGTTCAAGATCTGGGATAAGGAAAGAACCGATATTTTCACCAGCATAAAGGCGAGGCAACACGTTTTCTTCATTGCCAGAAGCGATAAACGTAACCGTTCCCGAACGTGCCGCTCTCTTGGCAGCAATCACTTTCGTATACATCCCACCCTTACCAAGCGAACCACCTTCAGAACTTGCCATCATCTCTAAATCTTGATGACTAACTTTTGCCTCACTAATGAGCTTTGCCTGAGGGTTCGTTCTTGGATTATCATCATACAAACCATCTTGATCTGTCAGAATAACCAATACATCTGCAGCGACTAAATTAGCGGTTAATGCGGCGAGGGTATCGTTATCACCAAACTTAATCTCCTCTGTAATAACGGTATCATTTTCATTGATAATTGGCGTAACACCATACTCCAACAAAGTTTGAATCGTACTTGATGCGTTTAGATAACGTTCACGATTTGATAAATCATCATGGGTTAACAGAATTTGAGCGGTTAGTAAATCATGCTTGGCAAACTCAGACTCATAAGACTGTACCAGTCCCATTTGTCCAACTGCAGCTGCTGCTTGTAATTCATTAACGGCTGAAGGACGCTTATTCCAACCTAGACGTAACATACCCTCTGCAACTGAACCAGAGGAAACTAACACCAGTTCAATACCTTGACGTTTGAGTTCAACCATTTGACGAACCCAGTTTTTCATCGCTTGATGATTTAAACCTTGACCATCGTTCGTTAATAACGCACTGCCAATTTTAATGACCCAGCGTTTTGATTGTTTAATTTCAGTACGTTTTTTCATTCGTCAAAATCTTCGTCTACCACTTCTTGTTGTTGTACTAATAAGTCGGCATCTTCATTGGCTTGTTTTTTATTTTTTTGCAACTGCTCTGCAATATCTTTCATTAACGATTCTGTCCCCGAACGGTTAACTGCTGAAGTCTGATAAACGGGTCCAGTCCAATTTAAACGCTCAACAATGTCTTTACAAACTGCATCTGCCTCTTCATCTAACAATAAATCTGTTTTATTAAGCACTAACCATCTATCCTTACCAGATAATTCATCACTATATTTTTCTAATTCATTGGCAATGATATTAACAGAGTCGACAGGATCTGTTTCATCAATTGGTGCAATATCAACAAGGTGCAATAGCAAACCTGTACGAGATAGATGTTTTAAAAACTGAACACCCAAGCCAGCACCATCGGCGGCTCCCTCAATCAAACCCGGGATATCTGCAATCACAAAACTAGCTTCGACCGAAATACGTACCACACCTAAATTTGGATACAAGGTGGTAAAAGGGTAATTTGCTACCTTAGGACGAGCAGCAGAAACGGCTGTAATTAAGCTTGATTTACCTGCATTCGGCATTCCAAGCAACCCAACGTCTGCTAGCAGAGAAAGTTCTAATGAGATATTTCTTTCATCACCATCTTCCCCTAATGTGAACTGGCGAGGCGTACGATTACGGCTACTCTTGAAGTGAATATTACCCAAACCGTGTTTCCCACCTTCTGCAACCAGTAGTCTTTGTTCATGCTCGACTAAATCACCGACTATTTCATCAGTATCAATATCACGAATAATTGTACCAACAGGTACAGGGATAACTAAATCCTCACCCGCACGACCTGTTTTCTGTTGTCCCATACCAGCTTGACCATTTTGGGCTTTATAGTCGCGTACAAAACGAAAATCGACAAGCGTGTTTAGATTACGGTCAGCAATAAAATAAATACTGCCACCATCACCGCCATCTCCACCATTAGGACCACCAAAAGGAATATATTTTTCACGGCGAAAACTGGCAACGCCATTCCCACCTCTTCCAGCGGTTACTTTTATATTCGCTTCATCAACAAAGTGCATAGTCTTCTCTTAACTCAAAATAAGGGTATTTTATAATATTTGAGACCTTTGCACGAGTTAGTCACGAGAGTAAAATGTGATAGAATTTTGCAGGTTTTAGTCAAAAAATAAGCTTAATAGCTAGCTATTGAGCGTTTTTTTGGCTGAAAGATGCGGAATTATAGCCATTTTAATCCGTGAATAATCTCGTGTTTATGCCCTTTAGGGTGCAAAGGTCTCATTTACAGTAGAAACAAAAACGCCCCGACTAGCGGGGCGTTTTCAACAATTTTTGAACTAAGATTAGCTAGCTTGAATTGTTACGTAAGTACGTGTAGGTTTACCTTTGGTTACAAAAGCAACTTTTCCGTTTGCTGTTGCAAATAGGGTATCATCCTTTCCACGTCCAACATTGTCTCCAGCATGGAACTTAGTTCCACGTTGACGAACAATGATACTTCCCGCTAACACTTCTTCCCCACCAAAACGCTTAACACCTAAGCGTTTGGCATTGGAGTCGCGACCGTTTTTAG
>CAYUHO010000193.1:0-2773 GCA_964444445.1 uncultured Piscirickettsiaceae bacterium
GGTCATGGGATCCAAAAGAAACCTGGGCATTAATTGTTTGGTTAAATTATGCTGCCTGGTTACACATACGTATGTCAAAAGGTTGGCGAGGTAAACCGATGGCTTGGTGGGCATTAATTGGATTATTAGTCACTGCTTTTGCTTTTCTTGGTGTTAATATGTTTTTATCAGGTTTACACTCTTACGGAGAATTATAAATAATGAATTTTTTTAAACTTAGTACTATTTTCGTTAGTTTTTTTATCATCAGTTTTCAACTACAAGCTAGTGATGATTTAGATGATAATATCGATTTTGTAGAAGGAATTCATTATAAAAAACTCTCTCAAAAAGTTGATATTACACCTTATAAAAAACAAGTAACGGAAGTTTTTTATTATGGTTGCCTACATTGTTATCACTTAGAACCAAGTTTACATAATTGGTTAAAAACAAAACCTAAAGATATTCATTTTTCGCAAATGCCAGCTGTCTTAAATAGCCCAAATTGGATATTTATGGCAAGAGTTTATTACACCGCTGTTGCACTTAAAATAGAAAAACAATTTCATCCTGCTTACTTTAAAGCAATTCAAGGTGACAAAAAACGAATTTTTAATCTAGATGCTTTAGCAAAGTTTGCTGAACCTATGGGGATTAAACAACAAGACTACAAACAAATGTTTAAAAGTTTTAAAGTAGATCAAATGGTTCAAAAAGCAAAAGCAAAAACAGACATTTATAAAGCAGAAGGCGTTCCTGCTGTTATTATTAATGGTAAATACTTAACAGATGTGACCATGGCAACCAGTCGTAAAAAACTATGGAACTTAGTTAATATTTTAGTTAATAAGTAAATAACATAATGAAAGCATCTAATCTCTTCATTCAATGTTTAGAAAATGAACAAGTTGAATACATTTTTGGTATTCCTGGTGAAGAAAATTTAGATGTAATGGATGCACTACTAGATTCTAAAATTAAATTCATTACTTGCCGTCATGAACAAGGTGCTGCTTTTATGGCAGATGTTTATGGGCGTTTAACAGGTAAAGCAGGCGTTTGTTTAGCAACATTGGGTCCAGGTGCAACAAATTTAATTACGGGTGTTGCTGATGCAAATATGGACAATTCACCAGTAGTTGCAATTGCAGGTCAAGCTGCCACTTCTAGAATGCACAAGGAATCACATCAAGTTTTAGATTTAGTGAGTATTTTTAAACCTATCTCTAAATATGCAGTTCAAATTTTAGAGCCTGAAACCATCCCAGAAGTTGTTCGTAAGGCATTTAAACTATCACAAGCAGAAAAACCTGGTGCATCTTTTATAGACTTCCCTGAAAATATTGCTGCAATGCCAATTAAGGAAAAACCACTCACAGCAGTTACTTCACGCTTAACATTAGCAGATTCAAAGCTCATTATTAACGCAAGCGAATTAATTAAAAATGCTAATAATCCACTCATATTAGTTGGAAATGGTACTGTTAGAGCAAAGGCATCCAAAAACCTGCAATCTTTTGCAGAACATACCAAAATTCCCATCGTAAACACTTTTATGGCAAAAGGAATCGTACCTCATTACAAAAACCCATTATCAATGGGAACGGTTGGTTTACAAAAAGGTGATTATGAAAATGGTGGTTTTAAAAAAGCTGATTTAATTATTTGTGTTGGTTTTGATATGGTGGAATATCACCCTCACCTATGGAATCCAAATCAAGAACATACCATTATTCATATTGACACTAAAGCTTCTGAAGTTGATTCTAGCTATGTTCCTGATATTGAATTAATTGGTAACATTGGACGTAATTTAACAGAATTATCAAAACAACTTACTACAAAAAAATCCTATCCAAAAGATTTTTCAATTCGTACCGCAATGATTGCAGAAATGAATAAACATGCTAAAAGCACTAAATTTCCAATTAAACCACAAAAAATAATATGGGATTTACGTACCGCAATGGCAGACGAAGATATTGCGATTAGTGATGTAGGTGCACACAAAATGTGGATGGCTAGGTTATTTAAAAGTGAACAACCTAATACTTGTATTATTTCTAATGGTTTTGCAAGTATGGGAATTGCTGTTCCTGGTGCAATAGGTGCTAAATTAGCCTTTCCAAATAAAGCAATTGTCGCCGTAACAGGCGATGGTGGTTTTATGATGAATTCTCAAGAAATAGAAACTGCATTAAGAAATAAAATAGCATTTGTTATTCTAATTTGGAATGATAGTCAATATGGCTTAATCAACTGGAAACAACAAAGAATGTACGGTCGTTCATCAAATATAAATTTTAAAAATCCAGATTTTGTTAAATACGCCGAATCATTTGGTGCGATTGGAATTAAAATAACTAAAACCAATGAATTGCTACCAGCATTAAAAAAAGCCTTAGCAAAAAATACAGTTACCGTTATTGATTGTCCTGTTGACTATTCTGAAAATGATAGACTAACTAAATTATTAGGTAACGTCGTTTCAGAAATTGAAGATTAAGATACTGTCTTAAGGATCATTAAATGATTTATGTAAAAAAAGATAATAATCAACAAGTAATGGATATACAGTTTGATGCCAAAGAGCATTATATAAAGGTTTCAATCTTTGATCCTGCAGTTAGAAAATTTATTGAAATGAATAAGAATAGCGAATTCATTAAACAAATAATTCTCAAACTAGATTTAGATATGGTCAGAATTATTGAAGATGTTATTGAAACCTTAATTCAAAAAGAAATACTACTTTTTACAGACTTTCCTGAAGAAGTACAAAATAAATTAA
>CAYUHO010000194.1:0-2749 GCA_964444445.1 uncultured Piscirickettsiaceae bacterium
CCTGGTGATTTTTAGTTAAAAAACACCCAGGGGGGGTAGACGAAAGAATATGTAAGAAATTATAGCCATTTTAATCCGTGAATAACCTCGTGTTTATGCCCTTTAGGATGCAAAGGTCTTATTTTATGGCTTTTTTGCTTTAATTCACGATAACCAAGCCAACGAGAACGTCAATAATAAGACATATAGTCAGTTATTTAGCTATTCTTCATGGTATGTAAATTCTTTCTAATATCCTGTTCTAATTGTTTTCGGCTTTGGTAGTGATGTTTTTTAACAAGGGTTTGCCAAGGTATGTTTTGAATCACCTTTTCAATCCAAATTGTTTTTATCGGCTCTACAAGTTGTTCAATTTTAGAGGGGTTGGCGATTGTCCATTTTAGTAGTTGGTGGGATATGGATTCGTAGGGTTGTCCATTCATATAATCATGCGGAAAGTCTGATTGCTTGAACTTAAATAAGCTGAGTATTTTAAGCGCAATCGCCGAATCTAATTGTTGAAAGTTCGATTGGAGTAGGTGGATAAATTGCGTTGAGTAGTCTTTTTGTCTAGTGATTATCTTTTCTTGTGCAGATTTATTTAAACCGAGCAACATACTGATTGAGTGGGTTGCACTGGCTTTATCTCGTTTGATTCCTAAATAGGCGGGTTTAAATTCTTGTTTTTGCCAAAAGTTAATTAGTTCAGGATTGGTTGCAAATGAAGCGGAGATGTAGTCAATGGCGGTTTCTTTTTTGGTCGCTTTGATAAAGGCAGAGAGGAGTTTTGTACCGATTTTATTGCCTTGTACTTCTGGGTGGACTGCAAGACGGTTAATACGATAACTTTGAGCCTTAATCCAATAGGTTTGCTGAGTTTGCAAATGCAGTAGTTGTGCGGCCAGATGCCCTCGGTAGCGTTTGTTGGCTTTTACTTCTGTAATACCACCCTCCTTGAAAGCGAGTAGCACGGCATAAATCTGTTGCTTTTTATCGGTTGCAATCCATAAAACAATATTTGGGTCTTCCAGTATTTGCATTAAATTATTGGGTGAGGTTTGGTAATGTGCGGTGTTTAACAGTTGAAATAGTTGTTCAAGTTGTTGTGGGCGTTTAATCAATTCTGCGATTGGCATTGGTTGATAGTCAAGCTCTTCAATATTTTGATGAACAGAATAGGGGGCTGAGTTTAGGAATAAGCTTTGGTTAATCTTTTGTTCTAGCGGGTCATTTTCATTCCAACGGATTGGTTCTTTTAGTTGTAGATTTTTGTAATCCCAATTTTCTAATAGTTTTGAAAAACGTAATTTAAAGCCCATGCCTGACCCTTCGTAACCTAGCAGGGTGGTTGAAAACACGATTCGTTTATAGGTTTCAGCAAGCTGTTTTAAAAGCGGAAGCGGTAAATGAGCGGCTTCATCGACCAGTAAAATATCAAATTGTTTTTTTGTTTGGACGAGTTCATCTGGAGCATAAAATTGAATCTTAAATGTTTGCTCTCCAGGGGTCGTTAGGGTAAATACCCCTCCCCTTGGCATGTCCCCTGACATTTTGCACTTGTTGTGAGCAGGGGATGATTTTTGATTAAATTTTGCGTCTTGAAAGCGTTCGGTTGCGTATTTAGTAGCGATGCGAAAAATTTGTTCTGTTTGTTTGGTGCTTTCGGCGGTGATTGCGACATGTTGTTTGCCTTGTTTGAAGAGTTCGATTACTGCAAAGCCTAACGCACTTGATTTACCTCTTCCTCTATCAGCGCTTAGCAATAATGGGCGGTTTCTGTGCCCAAATGCAACTGAATGGACTGCGGTGATGACTTGTTTTTGTTGCTCGGTTGCTTGAATAGGTTGATTTTTTTCTGTAGTCCGTGTTTTCAGGGAATTTAGCGGGTTTATTTGGCTGGGGTGATTGGGTAGGGGATTTCCTTCGTTTAGTATTAAGGCATGGTTTTGTAGTTGATTGTTTAAAAAACGTCGAAAGCCATTAAAAGTATCTTTTAAAGTATAAGGATGACTTAAATAGGGTTTCATCGCTGGATTTGGCAAGGTTATCCAATTATCTTGTAATAATAAAACACAAAGTCCGCCTGCTCGAATCATTCCCGTTGCTTGTGCTAAATTATTTGGCGTGATGCCTTCGGCAGAATCAAAGATAACCAAATCAACTTCTTGCCCAAGGTATTGGGAGAGTTGTTTATCTAAAATTGGTCTGGGTTGATTGGTTTTTAAATCTTTTGTAGCTGACGGGATTTGATTAACGATTTGAATTGAATCCATGTCTGGTTTGATTTTGGCAAGGCTCTGTAGAATTAAAGACAGCCAATCTTGTTGCCAGTTTTGACTACCTTCAATGACTAATAACTCTCTATGCCTAGCGTGAGTTAAGTTATTTAGTAAATTATTAAGCCATTCTTGTTTCATAGCCAGTTAGCAACAGTTTTTTAACTCATTCGCTTCTATGCGTAGCTGACTTGCTTGTAAGGTTTGAGAATAAAGCGTACTCATTATGAATAGAAAGGAATAGACTCGATGCATGTTATATCCTTAATTGAACTTAAATATCATTTTTATTTGATTGGCTTAGTGTACTAGAAAAAGGAGCAAAAGTAATGTTGTCTTGTCGAGTTCTATTAAAGCTACTCATTTTGCCTGTTGTCTTTCTTTTTTCCACGCCTAGTGTAAACGCTTCAATTTTAAAGACGGATGGATATGATTATTTATTTAGTCCCAAAATCTCATGGAGTTAGCTATAATTTCCTAAAAGGAGTAGATTT
>CAYUHO010000195.1:0-2722 GCA_964444445.1 uncultured Piscirickettsiaceae bacterium
GATGTCTTCGAAGATGTAGCAACGAATACTCTTGTTGGTTATGTTTGACCTAATTGTTTTATAGGCCTTAAATCTGTATTTATTGGTTTGTTTGATGTGGCGTTTAATCTCCTGTATGTCGGGTGTTCTTAGTCCCTTTTCTTTGCAAACTTGTTCAAAATGCACAAGGTTGATTGCTATGTGATTTTGTTGTGTGGAATGGTTTATTATTTCTTTAGTGTAATGATCGTTCTTGCCTTGGTAGACATTGATATATTCGTAAATATCCCATAGTTCTTGCACCGATGGGTGGTCTGTTTGCGTGTCTAGTTGTCTTTTGACTGCTCTTTGTGAAAGCACTTCAATCGCTTTAACAGCTAAATCTGTGTCTATAGGGAAATAACTGCATAGGGCTTCTATTATGCTCATGATTAGGGCGTGATTGTCTTTTATGCGATCTATTTTAATAGACGTTTGCGACATTGAATCGTAGTAATATTTGTGCTGACTAATGATTTTTTCTAGTAGCTCTTTTTCATTTTTTAATATGAAAGGTAAGAAACCTGACAATTCGCTAGTTTTAGTATTAATTAATTTTTCTGCGTGAAATTTACTATTTTGAGTATGATGTGTTCGGTCTAAAGGCAAGTGAATAAAGCGTGATAATATTGCTTCGGAACCTTCTATGGCGGTATTTTGAGATGCCATAAGTGTGCCACGAAAAGGGTTGAAGACGGTCTCGTTTCCTGCGTTTTGAACACCTCGCTCTTTCAGTGGTTCGCCTGTGTAAGCATTTTTCAGGTGTTCCCAGTTGAATTTTTTGGCGTTTCTTTGTTGGTCGTTCGCATCTGATTCTATCAGTATTACGGGTAGATTTGAGGTTTTAGCAAAGTTACGGTCGATTGCAGAAAATGACGAGTTTAACGGGTTAAATCCCTCGTATCCTTCACGACCGACCAGTTTCCAAAGTATTTTAATGAGCGTAGATTTACCTGATGATGCTTGCCCCTGTAATTCCAAAAATGGGTAGCCTTGGAAATTGTCTCTTAATTGCTCTGCAAATAATGAGCCTACCCACCATGCAAGAACAATAATACCTCTCTCGCTATAAGCGCCCACAAAATCAGTTAAAAACTGTTGAGCGTTAAAATTATCGCTAATGTTGAGCTTGATGTCTTTATTAACTGTTTTAATCGAGGTGTGATGTTCTAGCTCAAAGAAACCTCTGTCGTTTATTTTTAATTTTTTACCTTTATAAAAAGCATATTCATTAAAAACATAGGCTTTGCTAATTTTATCGTAACCTGCAAAATTGAGCGTTTTAACTTCTTTAGCTGGCTTTTTAAACCATAGCTGTTCATGAAGAAATTCTATGTGGTTTTTTTTGCCTGTAAACCTAGCACCTGGTGTATTTTTTAAAAGTGCTGTGTTAAATGTGCCTGCGTCTGATAATGCAGTGCCGGGTATGCTTATTACTGAATCTTTTGCGCCGTTTTCATAGCTTATTTTAAAATGATTTAATCGGCTCTCATCGTTGTATTGGTCAACCTGTTGATATTCAAATTTTGCTATGCAGTTTGATAGTTTTTCCATCGATATGGTGCTTTTTATTTGCTTGATAAAAGTATCATCACGCAACAGTTCTAATGTGTCTCGTTTAAAAAAGCCGTTTAAAATTTCGGGGTCGTCTTTATCGCCGATCATTCTTTCAAGTTCTTTCAAATCAAATTTAGCTTCCCAATAGGCGTTATTTTTTTGGAATATTCGATAAGGCTTTCGAGTTTGACAAACATATATAGCCGCCGCTTCACTAGCCGAATTAGTTTGTAATCTTGCACCATTCCAAAGTGCTTGATTCATTACCTCGTGCATTGCTTCAACGCCACGCATTATATAAATATCGTTCCAGTCTTTAACATGGTCAGGAATCGCCATGTGGCTGTCAAAGCCTAATTCTTGAGTTGTTTTATGATATTTTTTGGCAAAATCAATACCGGACTTGTTGTTATCCAGAGCCCAAATTAATTGTTGCTCTGTTGGTAGAGATGAAATTAGGTTAGCAGGGTAGTTATGACTGGTCATTATGCTAACAACCTGAACGCCTGCGGCGTGTAAGCTTATAGCGTCAAATATGCCCTCAACTAAATAAAGTGGGCGTTGAGGGTCTATGTGTTTTAAGCTTGGTGGTTGCCAGTGCATGCCGCCAAACTTGCCTATAAATCTAGCTTTTTTACTGAAGTGATTGGTGTAATCGATTAAGCGTTCCCAATATATGGTTTTTTCTTTATTTAGGAAGAATTTAACAGTTGCTGTAGTAATGTTTGCTTGTGGGTCATGAATTAGACCCTGCTCATACCATCCTTCCAGTTTAGTTACATCAAACCCTCTGCCTATGCTTAGATATTGCTTTGCGGTTAGATTTGGGTCGTCTTCGGTTGATGGATATTTTTTCGTGAAATGTTCGTAAAGATCGGGATACAAATCTTTAATAGTTTCTTCAAATCCGCATTTTGTAGTCCGATTGCATTTTATCGACCACGGGCGATCTTTATGAGTAAATAATTCTTTTTTACCACACTCTGGGCAACGCCCCATCGTTAGATGTTTGGGCGTTTGTCTGAAACCGTAATCATTGATTAATCGCTGGACTACTTGCTGATAGTCTATTTGATGATAATTATTGTTCATTAGTTTCTAACTCTATATTAGCCAGCCATTTTTTGAATGTTGTTTTTTGTTTTTC
>CAYUHO010000196.1:0-2707 GCA_964444445.1 uncultured Piscirickettsiaceae bacterium
CCTAAGAAGGCTCTGAACAACTAAAATAAAGTAATATATTTTAGTTGTTCAGGGCTTTATTTTATCCATCATCTTATTACCATAAACTAATAGGTCTGGCTGTAATGGTTTAATAAACATCTAAACTTTTTTATTCAGCTTTTTCTTTAATGAGGTTCTCATGGCAATAACACAGCAATATGATTTTCTTTCTCAGATTACACCTTTTGATCAATTAGATAAATCTATTCTTTTTGAGTTGGCTGACAGTATGAATGTCGTTTATTTACCAAAGCGCACAAAATTGAACCTTGAAGAGATTGATGATGCAGGATTTTTATATATCATTATTAAAGGTAAGGTTGCAGAATTGCAGGATGACGCAATAATTTCTCGCTATAGCGTGAGAGGTTTTTTTGGCGATTATGAAGTTTTGGGTAAAATGAATAAGTCCTCCACTTATGAAGCAATTGAGGAGACAATTACATATAAATTACCCGCTAAAATATTTATGAAAGCATTTAATCAACATGATAAGTTTTCAAGATTTTTCAGTGCCAGCATTGTCGATAAGCTTGACCGAATTCATAAGTCAATTCAGTCAGCAACCTCAACAGAGGTGATGATGGATACTGTTTGTAATGCCCATATTCAAAATTGCGTCGCTGTTAGTGAGCAGGCAACCTTGTTACAAGTTGCGCAAAAAATGATTGAGGTTAAGTCTGATGCTTGTTTAATTGAATTTGATGATGGTTCAGTTGGTATTGTGACCTCATCGGATGTTCTGATGTTTGTGGCAACTGAACCTCATGAATTGCTTAGTTCAACAGGGGTCTTAAATCGAATTACTACCAAACCTGTACACTCCATTCATGAATTTGATTATATGTTCAATGCCCTACTTAAAATGACGCGTTATCAAATCGATCGTTTAGTGGTTAGAAGCGACGATGGATTTATAGGGTTTCTTCATCAAAAAGATTTAATGAGCATGTTTGCCAATCAATCAGGGTTGGTACTGTTAAAAGTTGGACAGGCAGATGGTATTGATGACTTGATTCAAGTAGGCCCTCAAATTGAACAGTTGGTTCATAGTCTAAGCCGAAAAGGCATAAAAACGCACTATATTGCGAAGCTAGTGAATGAACTTCACCGAAAAATGATTTATAAGCTCATCTCGTTTTTATTACCTTCTGAACTCAGTGATAAGGTGTGTATTCTTGTAATGGGGAGTGAAGGACGCTCTGAACAGGTAATTCGTACCGACCAAGATAATGCGCTTATCTATCATGACGAGATAAGTGACCAAGAAATAGCACTTCTGGATGCGTTTGCGATTCAGTTTAATGAGGCAATGCAACAGCTTGGTTTTCCGCCTTGCCTAGGCAATATCATGCTTTCAAATACCGAGTGGCGGCATAGTTTGAGTGGCTTTAAAGATAAGGTGGATCAGTGGTTCAAAAACCCCTCTGATGAACACTTTATGTATGCCTCCATTCTCTTGGACGGCGAGGTTGTTTATGGAGCGGAATCTTGGTTGGTTGAACTTAAATCAGTTTTGAGAAAACGCCAAGAAGACTATCCTGTTTTTTTGAGACATTTTGCCATTGCTGCTTTACGCTTTAATACTCCTATCGGTTTCTTTGGCGGTTTGATTACGGACAATGAAGATAAAGAACATAGTCATATCGATATTAAAAAGGGAGGGATTTTTTCAATTGTTCATGGGGTTCGTTGCTATGCCTTGGAAGCTGGTGTTGAGCAGACCAATACTCACTGGCGAATAAAAGTGCTTATGGATAAAGGAATCTTTACCAAAGCATTTGGGATTGAGTTGGGAGAAACGCTCAACTACTTAAATACCTTGCGCCTAGAGTCTATGTTACAACAACTTTCTGAAGGTCAAGAATTACCCAATAATAAAGTGAAGCTCGCGGCACTTAGTCACATGCAACAAGATATATTAAAACAGAGCTTTGCCGTTGTAGATGCCTTTAAAAAACGTATAACACAGCATTTTAATCTTCAAGAGATGTTGTAATGTTTAAGTCGATGAAATCCTGGATAGATAATAAACAACTTGCCAGAGAACGGTCTAGGCTTAAAGATTCTGCTTATGCGTTTATTTTTGATGATATTAAAGAGGATAGTTTTGTCTGTTTTGACTGTGAGACAACGGGTTTGGATTATAAAAAGGATCGAATCATTACCTTGAGTGCAATCAAGATTAAAAACAACGAAATTTTTACCAGTCAAAGCTTAAACTTGACAATTGAACAGCCTGAAGATATTTCTAAAGAAAGTATTGTTATTCACCAAGTTCGCAATATAGATATCATTAATAGTCAATTTGCTTATGAAAGTGAGCAAGCAGCGGTTACCGATTTTCTTAAATTTATCCGCGGCTCTATCCTCGTTGGTTACTATCTCAAGTTTGATGTTGGCATGGTTGAAAAGATATTAAAACCTTGGCTTGGTGTAGGGTTACCCAACCCTAAAATAGAAGTCTCGAAGCTCTATTTTGAGTATGCTAGAAAGCGGATGAAAGGCAGTAGCATTGAGCCAAATATTAACTTGGGATTTGAGCATATACTAGAACAACTTGAATTACCAAACTTAGGACAACATGATGCTTATAATGATGCCTTGATGACGGCATTGATCTTTCTCAAGTTAAGGAAACTGTAATGATTTTCTTAGAAGACCAGGCTCTTCTCCGCTTTATTGA
>CAYUHO010000197.1:0-2673 GCA_964444445.1 uncultured Piscirickettsiaceae bacterium
GCTCATGATTGCTTCCTTTTGCCAGTTTTTTTAATAAGCTTTGCCACTGTTGAATCTCTTGGGCGCCACCTTTGATTGCTTTTCCTTTTCTGTGTTGCTTAGTTAGCCACAGTCCATCACCATTGAAACTATAGATTGGAATTAAGTCTTTACGCTTAGTTGCTTTTAGTATTCTATCGTTAATGTTGTCTAATACTAAAGGAATTGTGTTTGGTTTTTTGAAATAAGTCAAAACCATGTGGGCTTGTCTTAATCGAACTGCCTTAACATAGGATAAGTATAGCTTTTCGTGGCTGATACCAAGCGCTTTTAAAGTAATGTATTTTGCAATTACATAGTCTTCGCAGTCACCAGCATCCTTTATAAGCAATTCAGTTGGTGTGGCCCAGTAGTCTTTTTGCTGCCAATTTTTTTGATCACTTACAAATTTAGAGGTATTAAAAAAATTATTAACTAAGATGAGTTTTAAGCGTTCAGGTTTTTTGTATGCTTTATTGACCAATTCTTGCCAAGCTTGTAGTCGTTTAGCAGCTAAAAAACCATGTTTGGCTTTTACTTCAGCAATTTCTGCGGCAGAAATTACAATCGGTGCTTGCTTAGGGGGGGTTGCCCAAGTTAACCCTACCAAGCTGAAAATCATAATAAGTAGGAGTTTAGCGTAGTAGGGCATAGTTTCTAGTTTATCCTTAAGAATTGTTTGCTAAATACGTTTCTAGAGCTTTGCATGAGACTATTCACGAATTAAAATAGCTATAATTCCGCATCTTTCAGCCAAAAAAACGCCCAATACCCTAGGGCACCCTCTCTTGAGCAAGCTCAATTCACCTTGTAGCTAGCTATTAAGCTTGTTTTTTGACTAAAACCTGCAAAATTCTATCTCATTTTACTCTCGCGACTAGCTCATGCAAAGCTCTCGTTTCTAATTATTTTAAGAAATTTAGCTTTGCTCCCTTTGGGATTTTATTCTTGCCGACTATCGAAAGTGTAATTCGTCTATTTTTTTGGCGCCCTTCCTTTGTATTATTTGGCGCAACTGGAGAAGATTGGCCCTTCCCTAAAACAAGGATCTTATTTTTATCGTAGTTAAGTTTTGAAACTAGGTAGTTCTTAATTGACTGTGCTCTTTGCCAAGATAAGGTTTTGTTTTTTGCATAGTTACCAGAACTGTCTGTGTGTCCAGTGATGACAATAAATCTGTCTAATTTTATGTCTTCAAGTTGGCTGATATCTTTGTCCAAGATGTCTTTTTGATCAACGCGTATTCTGTATGAGTTAGTATTAAAAATAATATTGGTAATAACTAGGTTTTTTGGAACACAGCCATGTTTATTAATCTTTAAACCTTTTGGAGTATTTGGGCACTGATCTTCTTTGTCAATGACTCCGTCACCATCAGAGTCTAAATCTGCTTCACAGCCATGCTTATTAACGATGGTTCCTATTGGGGTTTTAGGACAACGATCAGCGCTATCAAGAACCGAGTCTTGGTCTTCATCACGCTCACAACCAAGAAAATTTGTTTCTACGCCGATAGGCGTATCTGGACATTGGTCTGTACGATTGTATATACCGTCTTTGTCCGAATCGAGTTCACAGCCATTTTCATCCACTTCGTAATTTAAGCCGGTATTGTGACAAAAATCGAGTTTATCGATGACACCATCCTGGTCAATATCTTGGTAGGGTTTTTTGTCATAAATCCTATTATCTGAGTCAGAACCTTTAATTGTTTTAATTGCAATAGGAGTGTCTGCTGTTGATGCAATACTGGCAGTAGTGATAGATGACAGCATAAAAACAATTAATAGTTTCATATTTTTCTCACGTATTTAATTCAGTGGATGATGGTGTTTTAATTCTAGTATAGTTAGTACATCTACACAATAGTAATCTATTCAGATTGGTTTTATAATAGATTAAAAAAACAGGTTAAAAACAGAAAAATCACCAAGGGGGGGTAATAATACAGTAATCTTTTCCTGTTTTCCTTATTTTTAGAGGGGTGTGTTTATGAAGGTTTCCAATATGTCATCTCCTTATCTGGGAGTGCGGAGCGGGCTTGATAGTCTAAATGAACGCTCGGAGAGGTTATCTGATGCTAATAATCATGACAAAATCGCTGATTTAGCAACTCTGCCACAAGATGTTAAGCAGGTTCAAAGTTCTGCAAAGTCGTTAAAATCTGAGAATGATAGAATTGGTACTTTGCTGGATATCATGGCTTAGTTGTTTTTTAATTGCCTTATTTAAACCCAAGTTGTCGCCAAGCATCATAAGCAATAATTGAAACTGCATTAGCAAGGTTTAAGCTTCTGCTTCCTTTTACCATTGGTATAGTTAGCCGCTGTTCAGGCGGTAAAGATTCAATCACTTGCGCAGGTAGTCCTCTTGTTTCTGGACCAAATAAAAAAGCATCCCCATCTTCTGTTTTAGCTTGCGTATAATATCTGTCTGTTTTTGTGGTTAAAGCAAAAACACGATTGGGTTTGACTTTTTCGATACAGACCTCGAGGTTTTCATGCTCTTGCATGTTAGCGAGTTCGGAATAGTCTAAGCCCGCACGACGAACTTTTTTTTCGCTCAAATCAAATGCATAGGGTTTGATTAAATGTAAGTGCGCGCCCATGTTGGCGGTTAGCCTAATTAAAGCCCCTGTGTTTTGCGGAATTTCAG
>CAYUHO010000198.1:0-2671 GCA_964444445.1 uncultured Piscirickettsiaceae bacterium
CCTGGTGTTTTTTGCTTAAAATAACGTTCAGAAAAAGTTTAAAAAGAGACTTAAGCAATGTTTAATAAAATTGGAATCTTTGGTAAATATAAAGGCACACAATCTTGGGAATTGATTGAGTTACTTTTAAACTATCTGAATCAGCGTAACCAGTCTGCTTGCCTTGATGCATTTACCTGTGAGAATTTCCCTGCTGATAAATTCAATACTGAGATGTTAAGCCGGGAAGAAATTTTAGAGAGCATTGACCTTGCCATTGTGATTGGTGGTGATGGTACCTTCTTAGATGTTGCCCGCAGTATTGTTGATAACGATATTCCGATACTCGGCGTTAACTTGGGTCGCCTGGGATTCTTAACTGATATTTCACCTGACTTTATGTGTGAAATGCTTGATGAGGTATTGACTGATAACTTTGCAACCGAGAAAAGAAACTTGTTACAGGTTTGCATTAGCCGCCATAATGAGACGTTATTTGAACAGGTTGCAATGAATGACATCGTTTTACATAAATCTGAATCACCTCGTATGATTGAGTTTGAAACCTTTATTAATAGTCAATTTTTTAATAGCCAACGTTCTGACGGCATGATTGTATCAACGCCAACAGGATCGACAGCCTACTCTCTTTCAGCCGGCGGACCAATACTTGACCCTAACTTAAACGTCATTTCTTTGGTTTCAATCAATCCTCACACCATGAGTAACCGACCTGTTGTGATTAGTGGGGATAGCACAATTCAGATAAAACCTCATACCAGTTGCAGTGGAACAGCTGCCATTATCTGTGATGGTCAAATTAGTTTTCCGTTCAATTCAAAACATGAAGTTATTATTCGTCGTCACCCAAAGTTTATTACCCTAATTCATCCAAAAAACCATAATCATTATGAATTATTACGTGCAAAACTAAACTGGGGACAAAAGTTATAGGATTCCTCTAAATGCTGCAAGAACTTTCTATCAAAAACCTGGCTTTAATTGAACAATTAACACTAAGTTTCAAACCTGGCTTTACCAGTTTAACGGGTGAAACTGGTGCAGGAAAATCTATTTTATTAGATGGATTAGGGCTGAGCCTAGGTGAGCGAGCAAACGCATCCCTCGTTAGACATGGAACTAACCGTGCAGATGTAAGTGCCGACTTTGAAATAAGTAACCTACCCCTAGTGCAAGCTTGGTTAATTGAGAATGAACTAGACGATGACAACCAGTGCCTACTTCGTAGAACCCTTACTGCTGAAGGTCGTTCTAAAGCTTATATCAACAGCTTACCCGTTTCAGTCAGCCAATTAAAAGCGCTAAGTCAGTTATTAATCGATATTCACGGACAACATGAACATCAAACATTATTGCGCAATGAGAAGCAGCGAGCATTATTAGATGCCTATGCTCAACATAATAATTTAGTTACTCAAGTTGAACAAAACTTCAATCATTGGCGCAACCTAAGCCAGAAACTTAGTGCCTTACAAGAAAAGCAGGCAGACAAACAAAGCAGGCTTGAATTGTTGCAGTTTCAACTGCAAGAATTTGAACAGGTTAATCCAGTCGAAGAGGAATTTTCAGACTTATCATCAGAACAAAAAACCCTGTCTCATGCCAATGAAATAAAACAGTCTGCCTACCTGGCTTATCAAGCAATTGAATCAAGCAACGCCATTACCGATGGATTTAACTCTGCCATCAGCGAATTAGAAAAGGTGAGTGAATATAACCCAAAACTGAACACTGCCCTAGAACAACTACAATCAGCACTCATTGAAACTCAAGAAATTGCCAGTGACATTCAATCGGTTGAAAGAGAAATTGAACTTGACC
Organism: uncultured Piscirickettsiaceae bacterium; assembly: GCA_964444445.1. Lineage (GTDB taxonomy): Bacteria > Pseudomonadota > Gammaproteobacteria > Thiomicrospirales > Thiomicrospiraceae > Hydrogenovibrio. Next base: position 1,822 of record CAYUHO010000198.1, read on the forward strand.
CAAATCGATTACAACAGCTTGACAGTCGTCTCGCTAAACTATTTAGTTTAAGCAAAAAATATCTAGTTGAACCAAGTGAACTTATCCAAAAGCAACAGACAATTGTAAATGAAATTAATGAACTAAATGCTTCCGCAGAGTCACTTGAACAACTCAAAATAGAACAGGAATCAACTTGGCTTTCTTACCAACAAGCAAGCCAAGCATTGCGTCAATCTAGAAAAGAGGCTGCCTTAAATTTAGCAAAGGATATAACCAAGAGTATTCATTCACTCGGCATGGCAGAAGGAACATTTTCGGTTGTTCTTTACCCTGAGGAAAAACCTAGTAAACATGGCATGGATAATATTGAATTCCAAATCTCTGCCAACAAAGGACAACCGCAACAAGCCATTAACAAGGTGGCCTCTGGTGGAGAGTTATCACGAATTAGTCTTGCAATTCAGGTCGCTTGTGCGCAGGTCACTAGCCTACCTTGCTTGATTTTTGATGAAGTAGATGTTGGTATCGGTGGCAGTATTGCAGAGGTGGTTGGACAAAAGATGCAACAATTAGGAAAACACTGCCAAGTGCTCTCTATCACCCACCTAGGGCAAGTTGCAGCTTACGGAGAGCAACAACTAAATATTAGCAAAAGTACCGTTGAAGACAATACGATTACCAATGTAATAGAGCTTAATCAGGAGCAGCGAATAGAAGAGATTGCACGTATGGTTGGTGGTGTTAACCTAACAGAGCAAACTCGTAAACATGCGGAAGAGTTCCTGACAAATGCACAAAAAAGATAAGGTTACGTATTAAAGGACTTAAAAGACACTGATAACTAACGTGAAATTCAGTGTCTCCTTAA
>CAYUHO010000199.1:0-2659 GCA_964444445.1 uncultured Piscirickettsiaceae bacterium
CACTCCCTATTTTTTAAACTTCGATGCCATAACGTGGTGAAACTGAACAATTAAGTGTATCCTTAATCAAAGGATTGCTGTATAATTTTGCGTTGATGCTGATTTGTTGTAGCATTAGAGTTATAGACTTGTGTCATTGTAAAATCCTTTTATTTTGGTGATTCAAGATTCTACAGGATACGAGTTCTATCACTCCCTATTTTTTAAACTTCGATGTCATAACGTGGTGAAACTGAACAAATAAGAATTGTTTTTATTTCTATGGAGGTGGAGGAAAATTAATGAACTGGTCTTTATTAAAAAGTGGGCGCTTTTGGCTTGCGGGGCCTGTTGTTTTGATTGCTTCCTACCTTGCTATGGCGGCCATGCCTGTTTGGATTCCTGCTGGCGAAGCCAAAGTAAATAACCTTATTTTTCCCTTAATTATGTTGCCATTAATCTGGGTAGTATTTTTTCTTTATGCCTGTCTGGTTGAAAAGGTTGTTAAAGTCACTTTAATTATTGTGGCCATTACCTTTGTTAATGCTGGACTTATCGCCAATGCTTTTGGTCTGTTTGGAGGGTGAATCGATGAGTTTTTCTAAAGATCAAACTAAACGCTTGATAAGTATTCACGGTTGGTCAGGTATATTATTAGGCTTGATGTTATATGTCGTACTTTTGACCGGCGCTATTGTGGTTTTTGCTCACGAGATTGGTGCCTGGTCAGTCAGTGGGGTAGAGTCACACCAACCATTTTCTAAGCCAATTGATAAAACAGTTCGAAAGTTAGCTAATTCGGTAAAGCCTGAATATTTGGAATATATTACTATCTTTAGTAATGCTGGAGGCAACATTATCGTTTTCCCACATTCTCTTGCGATGAAAGATGGCATGCTTGAAGAGCTGGGAATCTTGTTTGAGCTAGACCCCAATACCCATGAAATTCTTCACCAGCGAGAAGGTTATGCAGAAGATGTGTTTGCCGATCCTTATGGTGCGCTTGATGATTTTCTGGTGGAGATGCATGTCACCCTAACAGCTCCTAAACCTATCGGCCTCTATTTGACTGGAATTTTAGGTTTAATGATGATGTTAGCGGCGATGTCGGGCATTATTATTCACCGTCATATGATTCGTGATCTGTTTATGGCATCGCGAAAAAACCGCAGAAAACAGAGTGAATCACTTGAAGCCAGGGATAAGCACTCTTTAGCCGGTGCCTGGGGGTTGCCTTTTGCATTTATTCTGGCTTTTACCGGCTCTTTTTTTAGTTTTGCGATTGCTTTAGGTTTACCGACACTTGGGATGGTTGCCTTTAAAGGAGATCAGGTGGCTCTGATTGAAACCCTGGTTGGCGTACCTCAGCAAGAGGATAAAACGCCAGTAAAGTTTGCGGACTTGGATTCTATGATAAGTCACTCATCAAGCCTTGCAGGAACTCTGCCTGCAAATGTTTCAATCATGCACTACGGTCGTGTGTATGCTGGTGTTTTGATCTCACACCCTCCTGCTGAAGGTAATCTTAATGACAAACATTACAAATTCAATGGCGCTACTGGAGAGTTTCTTGGCCTGAAACCAACGCTAGGAACCCAGCCATCAATTGGCTCTGATGTATTTAATTTAATCGGGCCACTACACTTTGGAACTTTCGCAGGCTTACTGTCTAAGGTAACCTGGTTCTCTTTGGGTATTGCTATGTGTTATTTGACGATTACTGGCATGCAACTCTGGTTACGGCGTCGTGCGCATATTCCGCTATGGCAAAAGTTCAGTCATACGGTTTATATTGTTGGCTATGGCCTGCCAATTGCCATTGCTGGTTCTGCGATAGGCTTCTTTTTAAGTCTTCCTTCGCAAACGACTCTGTATTGGACCCCCGCTTCTTTTGCAGGTTTTTCCGTGTTTGCAATTGTCGTTGGAATTTTAATTAGAGATACCCAAAAACTGACCTCATCGTTTTTGGTTATACTGTCTGCTCTTTTACTGATTTTACCTGTGGTTAGATTATCCGTTGGTGGAGTAAGCTGGGCTGATTCTCTGGCAACCAATAATATTGGTGTAATTGCATTTGATCTAATCATGTTTATTTTTGCAGGCTACTTTGCCTGGCTGAACAAAAATATCAAAAATCAACAGGTCAGCTTGGCAATGGAAACGGTTAAATGACCGAAATATTTACGCTATTCAGTACTTTAATTTCATTGTTCTTTATTGCTTGGTTGGTATTGATAAATAACCGCCGCAGACAGATGTTAAACCTACCGGAAAGCACTCATAAGCTACCCGGTAGTATTCTCTGGCTGCTGGTTATCCTGCCTGGGTTTGTCTTGCTAATGCTCAATCAATGGTCGGCATTTGTCATTTGGCTTGGAGCAACACCACTGTTTGGCTGGATTGTAGTTTTAAAAATGCCGGCTAACTTTAGAAAAAAACGCCCGAATAAATTCTGTAGATAGCTCTAGACCCTCAAAGTAAAACAGGCGCCTTGTTCGGCATTGGCTACAGTGATTTCTCCATTAAGATGATTTTCAGCAATCATACTTGACATATACAGCCCGGTACCGCTGTTTTTGTTTTTTTTGTTGAGAAATAGGGGTCAAAAACTCTACTCATTGGAAATGTTTAGTCCCAAGGTCTTACTCTCGGGATTTAGCTTAAAATACTCAGGGTTATC
>CAYUHO010000200.1:0-2622 GCA_964444445.1 uncultured Piscirickettsiaceae bacterium
ATTGAACCAGATAACATGGGCGGACCATTAGTTAATCCACGTGGTTTTGTTAAGGTAGATCAACACAGCCGTAACCCAACTTTCAAGAACATTTATTCTCTAGGAGTAGGGATTGCAATTCCTCCAGTTGATACAACTTGTCCTGTGATGTGTGGTACACCAAAAACTGGTTTGATGATTGAGTCAATGGTAACAGCAATTGCACATAATATTCATGCTGAACTTGATGGTAGAGAACCTCATGAAGAGCCAACTTGGAATACAGTTTGTCTAGCTGATATGGGTGATACTGGCGCAGCATTTGTCGCACTACCACAAATTCCACCGCGTAATCTAACTTGGGCGAAAAAAGGTAAGTGGGTGCATTTAGCTAAAATTGCCTTTGAGAAATATTTCATTCGTAACATGAAGTCTGGTAACTCTGAGCCGATTTATCAAAAATATGTGATGAAAATGCTTGGTATTACAAGATTGAAGTCAGAAGCTAAAAAATAATATTTAGTTTACTGATTTTGTTTAAAGCCCTCTTTTTAGAGGGCTTTTTTGTTTTATAATCCTCGGTGATTTTATAACTATTGGTTTATTCATGTTTAAACAACCTTTTGAACTGTTGCTTGGCTATCGCTATACGCGAGCAAAGCGCCGCAATGGTTTTATTTCTTTTATTTCGCTCTCCTCTATGATTGGTATTGCGCTGGGCGTGTTTGCACTGATTACGGTGCTTTCGGTCATGAATGGATTTCAGCAAGAACTACGTGATCGAATTCTTGGTATGACCTCACACATGACCCTTTCAGAACAGCTAGAAACGCTGAATGATTGGCAACCACTTTATCAGCAAGTGAAAAAAATTGAACAGGTAACGGGAGCAGCACCAAATGTAATGGGGCAGGGAATGCTTTCATATGGTGAGAAGGTAAAAGGTGTTGCGGTTAGAGGGATTCTTCCAGAGTATGAGCATGAGGTGGCGGATATTTCATCTAAAATGGTGGCAGGAGGCCTTGAGGATTTAAAGGGGAGAGAATATAACGTTGTTTTAGGTAGTGAGTTGGCCAATGCGTTAGGCGTTTCAATTGGCGACAAAGTCATAATGGTCTCTCCAAAGGTCTCCACTTCTTTAATCGGGGTGATGCCAAGGACCAAACGATTTACACTTGTAGGTATCTTTGAAGCAGGTATGTTTGAGTATGATAGTGGTCTAGCGATTATCCATATGGCAGACGCTCAAAAACTATTTAAGATGAGAGGAAAGGTAACCGCTTTACAGTTGAAACTGAATGACATGTTTGAAACAGAGAAGGTTCGATTATCTATTGGTGAGCAGGTAGAGAAAGTTTTATATACCCGTGATTGGACACAACAACACGCTAACTTTTTTAAAGCGATTCAAATGGAAAAACGAATGGTCTTTATCTTTTTAACCCTGATTATTATGGTGGCCGCCTTTAATATTGTTTCAACCATGGTGATGGTCGTTACAGACAAACAAAAAGACATTGCCGTGTTGAGAACAATTGGTGCTAGCCCCCTGAGTATTCAAATGATTTTTATCATACAAGGTTTGATTATTGGTATTGTTGGCTCAGTTGCTGGCGGGATACTGGGCGTGTTAGCATCTTTGAATATAGACGTGATTGTACCTTTCTTTGAAAACCTATTTGGTTTTAAATTTTTTCCAGCAGATATATATTACATCAGCAATATTCCATCAGATCTTCATTGGGATGATGTTTGGTTAGTGTCAGGAATTGCATTTGTGATGACGTTGGTTGCAACCCTCTACCCTGCAAAAAAAGCATCCCGCATTGAACCAGCGGAGGCATTGCGTTATGACTAACTCATCTAACAACATTATTTTACAAGCTAACAATATCACCCGAACCTTCAAAGAAGGTAAACTTGAAACCTCTGTTATTAAAGGGATTGATTTTACGCTATCTAATAATGAAACCATTGCAATTACAGGTGCATCTGGTTCAGGTAAAACAACCTTATTACAGCTTTTAGCAGGGCTAGACCAACCCAGCACGGGTTCGGTACAACTAATGGGCAAAGACTTCTCTAAAATGCATGATACAGCACGAGGAAAGTTACGCAATTTGCACATGGGGTTTGTGTATCAATTTCACTTTTTACTACCTGAACTCACCGCACTTGAAAATGCAATGTTACCCTTGCGCGTTCGAAGAGAGTCCGCAGGTATAGCAGAAGAAAAAGCAAAACAAATTTTAGACAAAGTTGGCTTATCACACAGAACCCACCATAAACCCTCCGAACTATCAGGTGGCGAAAGACAACGAGTTGCGATTGCCAGAGCATTAATCACCGAGCCAGCTTGCGTATTAGCAGACGAGCCGACAGGTAACCTAGATGATAGTTCAGCCAAACAAGTTTTTGACCTAATGTTAACCCTAAACGAAGAAACCAATACAGGATTGCTAGTAGTCACACACGACTTAAACTTAGCCGCAAAAATGCAGAAACAATGTCACCTTGTTGAAGGGTTGTTTGAGTAATACAGTATTTGCTTTATATATAATTGACAATCTTTTTTTGCTATCAAAATTATTGAATTTTTAAATCAATTGTTTTTAATGTTGTGCTTTAATATTAAGTCTTAAA
>CAYUHO010000201.1:0-2606 GCA_964444445.1 uncultured Piscirickettsiaceae bacterium
TGCAATTCGTTGCAATAGCTAGCTATTACGCCTCATTTCAGCAAAAATAGCGACCTTTTTTCTCAGCCTAATTCTAACCTTAGTTATTAAGCGTTTCCTTAAAAAAACATATTTTTTAGGTGTTTAAGGGGTGATTTCAGTAATTGCTATTTTTAACCCTATCCCAATCTTACCCCCTCCTTGGTGTTTTTTATCTGAAAACATGCTTCTTTGTTGCACTAAAATGGTGAAAACGTCATAATATAGAGCATTAAGGTTTTATGTACTGCATCCAATTGAGAAGGAAAATATATGATTGATAAAGTACCCGTGATTTGGGTTGTTGATGATGATGCGTCTATTCGTTGGGTTTTAAATGAGGCATTGGATGAAAAGCCTTATCAGGTGACAGTTTTTAGTTCTGCGCTTGAGGCGGTTAAGGAACTTGAGGTTAATCCACCTTCTGTGATTATTTCTGATGTTCGCATGCAGGGTATGAGCGGGCTTGAGTTTATGGATGTCGTTAATGACTTCGATAAAAAAATCCCAGTGATTTTAATGACGGCACATGCTGATTTGGACACGGCGGTTAAATCGTTTCAAGGCAGTGCGTTTGATTATCTACCCAAGCCGTTTGAGATTGATGATGCACTTTCGATTATTGATCGTGCGGTTAAAAAACGTTTTTCTGGTAAAAAAATTCACCGTTCAAAAAAACAAAAAAATCAACCCTTAAATATTATTGGTTCAGCGCCTGCAATGCAGGAGGTTTTTAGAATTCTGGGTCGCGTTGCCAAGTTGGATGTAACGGTTTTAATTAATGGTGAAACTGGAACAGGTAAAGAACTGGTCGCACGTGCTTTATATGAGTTAAGTAGTCGAACGTCTAAACCTTTTGTGGCGATTAATACTGCTGCGATTCCCAAAGATTTGTTGGAATCCGAATTATTTGGACATGAAAAAGGCGCTTTTACAGGGGCGTTAACCCAGCGGATTGGACGTTTTGAAGAGGCTGATGGTGGTACGCTGTTTTTAGATGAAATTGGAGATATGCCAATTGAAATGCAAACTCGATTGTTACGGGTTTTAAACGATGGTAGCTTTTATCGTGTTGGCGGCAAAGTTCCGATTAAGGTTGATGTTAGGATTATTGCAGCAACCCACAGAAACATGCCAGAAATGGTTAAGCAGGGATTATTTAGGGAAGATTTACTTTATCGCTTAAATGTTATTCGGGTTGAAGTGCCTGCGCTGCGTGATCGCAAAGAAGATATTATTCCGATTACGCAATACTATCTGGAGCAGGAAGCTAAACAATATGGGCTAGAACAAAAAAAGTTGAGCAGAGAAGTTGAGAAATATCTTACCTACCTGCCTTGGCCAGGGAATGTAAGACAAATTAGAAGTTTGTGCACTTGGTTAACCATCATGGCACCTGATAGAGAAGTGGGTATGGAAGATATGCCGGTAGACTTGCAAGTGGGAGGGCAGAGCACTCTAACGAATGGTGAGCAACAAAATGACGATTGGCAACCTTTGTTAAGAGAGGTTGCAGATGCGTTTTTAAGTCAGGGAAAAGAGGGTTTGCACACAGAACTTGAACCTGAATTTGAGAAGATATTGATTCAGTCAGCCATGACGTTTACTCAAAATCATCGTCAAAAAGCGGCCAAACTTTTGGGTTGGGGGCGAAATACGCTCACAAGAAAAACCCAACATTTAGATGTATAAGCTTAATTTAGATTAATTGAATGCTTAAGGAAATCTACCAGTATTATTCAACGCCCGTCAAACCCTATGTGAAAAAACTCGGATTTTTGAAAGAATCCATCGGAATGGAAGCGCGCTATCAAAGGTGCAAACAACCGTGGCAGTCACATTATCAACAATGCCAAAGTTCAATTTTGCAAGCGGTTGAATTAGTTGAAACAAAAAATACCATTGTCATTTTGGGCGCTGGCTCGCTAAGGGATACCCCCCTTGGTGAAATTTCAGCAAAATTTGGACAGGTTATACTTGTTGATTTACTTTTTCTTAAACAGGCACGAAAAGTTGCTAAATCCTATTTAAATGTGCGTTTAGTTGAGTTAGATGTTTCAAACAGCTTAGAAGAGTTGTTAAAGCTTGAGTCTCCTAATCAATTGGAAGCTTGTTTAACTCAAATTCAACCCGCCATTCCATTTGCTGCAGACTGTGTTGTCTCTTTGAATCTAATTACTCAACTTCCGCTTATTCCTATCGCGTGGCTAATGAAGAGAAAGCTAGCAAATGAAGTGCAATTAAACCGCTTTGCTCAACAATTAATTAAGCAACATTTAGACGATTTAAATTCATTTAAGGGGGTTAAATGTTTGATTGCAGATCGAGCGATTATTGAGTACGACAGGGTAGGAAAAGAAACAGATAATTTTTTGCCAACTTGGGATGTTCCCTTACCAAAAATTGACCGAGAATGGGATTGGGAAGCCGTACCAATAAAAGAGTCAAAACATAACAGTAAACAGATTCACAGAGTAGGTGTTTCTATTTGGAGGTAGTTTTTTTGTTTTGCCAATGCCCTATGTTTGCTTATGGAGACACTTAACAACTGATTAAACTTGGCTAAGCCCCGTAGGGCGTGGCTTCTA